>CAZPUV010000247.1:0-4365 GCA_964589805.1 uncultured bacterium
CGCCGATGCGCACCACCTGGCCGCGCGGCTCGGCGCGGAAGAGATCCTGGGAATGATGTCGCCGGAGGAAGCCGACGACGCCCGCCGTCTCATTACATACGACAGGCCCTTTTCTGTATTCGGACCCGCAGGGCGCAGTCCGTATTTCCTTGAGAGTCTGATTCCGGTGTCCTTAGTAGCGCGGGCTCAGCATGATGCGCAGGGGAATCGTGGTGTTGGCTTCCACGGTCACGTCCGACGTCCACGGGTGGTGGTCCGCCTTCTTGATGGTCACCTTGTGGGTGCCCGCGTCCACCTCGATGGGGCGCATGATCGGCGTGATCCCGATGAGTGTCCCGTCGATATAGACCTCGGCGCCCTCGATGGTGGCGAGGCTGATGATTCCCCGGAATTTCTTGAGGGCCACCGTTCGTTGCGAGGTTTCCCCCGCGATGATGCGGAGCGTTTCCCGGTACGACTGGTGGCGCTCGCTGCGGCACTCGATCGTGTGAGTCCCGGCGTTCAGCGTGAGCCGGAGCACCGGGTTGGCGAAGCCGCGATAGCCGCCGTTCACATAGACCTGTCCCGGCGGATCCATGCTGATGCGGAGGTACCCCTCCCGGAACCGTTCGGGTTCCTCGTTCCGGGCCGGCGCGGCCGGCCTGGCTTCGGCGGTCGGGGACGGTTCCGGCTGCGGGACGACGGGGGCCGGGTTTGCCGGCGCCGGTATGGCGGGTTCGGCCGGAGTTCCGTCGGGCGCGGGGCCTCCCGGGCTTCCGGCGACCGGCGCGGCACCGGCGGAGTCCGCGACCGGCGATGAAGTCGTTCCCGGAATGGTGCTCGCCGTGTCGCCCGTGACCGGTGGAGCGACTGTGAGAACGGTGTCGGCCAGTCCCGCGTACGCGGCCAGGTTCCAGCCGTCTCCCATCACCGCCGTCTGCACGGGCTCGGCGGTTGGCGGACCCGCGGTGACCCGGGGGCGCGGACCGGGGCCGAGGAACAGGTACCCTGCGGCGATTCCGGCCGTCACCGTGACACCCGCCGCGATCCAGAGCGGTGTCTTCGAGCGCCGGCGGTGCATGGCGGAACTGGCTGCCTTCCGCCGCGTCCCGCTGTTGCGTGACATCTCGATGGCGGGTCGCGGGATCATGCGCGTCTCCGGGTTGCGCTCGAGCAGCACGGGAATCAGCGACAGCGCCGAGTTCAGCCCCTCGGGCCCGAGCTGCTCCTCGATGGCCTCGCGGAACGCGCGCGCCGACTGGAAACGCTCGTCGCGGTTGCGCGCGAGTGCCTTCGCGACGATGTCCTCGACCGCCTGCGAGACGGTGGGGTTGATCTCGCGCACGCCCGGGATTTCCTTGTTGATGATGTTCTGGATGACTCCCATGTAGTTCTCGCTCGCGAACGGTTGCCGTCCCGTCAGCAGCTCGTACAGAACCGTGCCGAGCGAAAACAGGTCGCTGCGCTGGTCGACGCTCTCGCCGAAAGCCTGCTCCGGCGACATGTAGAGAGGTGTGCCGAGGATGGAATCGGCCGCCGTGTTGGAGGAGCTGCCCTGGGTCAGCTTGGCCAGCCCGAAATCGGCGATCTTGACCGCACCGGCCCTGGTGAGCATCACGTTGCCGGGCTTGATGTCGCGGTGAACGATTCCCTTCGAGTGCGCGTGTTCCAGGCCGCGACAGATCTGGTGAACGATGCCGAGTGCGGCCTCCATGTCGACGGGGCGCCAGCGCTCGAGGACGTCGCTGAGACTCTCGCCCTCGACGAATTCCATCACCATCTGGTAGCAGTTCTCGACGACGCCGAAGTCGATGACGCGCACGATGTTCTCGTGGTCGAGCGAGGCGGCCGCCTTGGCCTCGAGGATGAAGCGGCGCGTGAAGTTGTCGTCGGTGGTGAGATGCTGGTGCAGGCGCTTGACGGCCACCACGCGATCCAGCGAGACCTGGATGGCCTTGTACAGCACCGCCGTTCCCCCGGAGGCGATGGTCTGGATGATGCGGAAGTTCCTGCCGTCTGTCACGCGCGGGCTCCCGGGGAGTTACCTTGCGAGCACCAGGCGTTCCGCCAGGTACGACGGGAGCCCGTTCGACAGGATCTTGCCCTGCGACTTGGGAACGTCGTACGGCACCCGGACGAACTCGATGGAATCCTGTTCCTCGTCCAGCACGACCATGCACGCATCGGGGTTGGAGTCGCGAGGCTGTCCGATGGATCCCACATTCACGAAGTACCGGAAGTGCTCCTCGATCGCAACGCGGGGCTCGCGAATCACGTCCATGCGTCCCGTGCGCCGGTTCATGGCCACGAGCACGGGCAGGTGCGTGTGCCCCACGAAGCAGAAACGCTGGCCGATGTGCGCGAAGACCTCGGCCACGTCTTCGAGCGTGCGGATGTACATGAACTTCATGGGGTCGATCGGTGACGCATGCGTATAGCAGTACTCGCCGTCGATGTACTGGAGCGGCAGGTTCGAGAGCAGGTCGCGATCCTCGGCCGACAGCTGCGACCGCGTCCATTCGATCGACTCGCGGGCAATGGAGTTGAAATCGTCGGTCGAGATGAGCCCGGACACGGCCAGGTCGTGGTTGCCTGCCAGCATGAGGTTCGCCTTGTCCCCCGCGAGCTCGATACACGGCTCGGGGTCGGCGCCGTAGCCGACGAAGTCGCCGAGACACATCAGCTGGTACGGCTCGAATCGGCGGGCGGCTTCGAGTGCGGCCTGCAGGGCTTCGAGGTTTCCGTGGATGTCAGACATCAGGATGTAGCGCATGTGGCCTCCGCCCGCTATTCATGAAATACGAATGACTCGTTCGCGATCTGGATCTCGTCGTTGTCCTTGAGTTCGACCTCGCGGACCGATTTCCCCCGAACCTTGACGGGGCGCAGCCCGCCGACGCGCCGCAGCACGATCCGGCCGTTTTCCTTCGTGATCTCCACGTGACGTGACGCCACGAACATCGCGTCGACACGGACGTCCGCGTCGATGTCACGTCCGATGGTCACGCCTTCGTCGGCGATCTCGAGGACGCGCTCACCGTAGTCCGTGTGGATGACCAGCCGCGGTACCCGCTCGGAAGCCGCGGGAACGTCGTTCGTTGCGCCGGGATGGCCGGCGGCCTGGCGACTGATGATCATCGTCTGGTCGAAACCGGCGATGGAATCGGACTCGGGGACGGCGTGGCCGCCGGGGAGGCGGAACACGATCGTGTGCTTGCCGATGGAGATCTCGTCGCCGTCCTCCAGTACCCGGGCGGGCGTTCGCTCGCCGTTGACGATGGTTCCGTTGAGGCTGCCGCAGTCGCGTACCGCGTAACCGCCCTTGTCCTCTTCGATCACCGCGTGCAGCCGCGACACGGCCAGGTTGTCGATCACGATGTCGTTGTCCGGGGTGCGGCCGATGCGCAGCCTCGGACGGTCCATCTCCCAGCGTCCGATCTCGCGGTCCTTGAAGCGCAGAGCAACGACGGGCGGCCTGGACAGGAATACGTCGGCGAAGCGTCCGCTGAACGACTCCGGTAGATTCCTGGCATCCGGCGCGTACGACACGAGGAAGTCCTCGTAGAGACTGATGTTCAGGGGACGCTCGGCGGCGTTCGAGTAGACCTTGATCAGGAATTCCTCGCGGAAACTCGACTCCGGCGGTGTGGGGCTGGACTCCTCGCAGCAGTAGGCGGTGGCGTGCCCCTTCTCGTACCGAAGCAGCGCCATGAAGTCCTCGCGCGTGGCGGCGACGATGCTGCTCTTGCCCTCCTTCTCGATGCGATCGAGCAGATCGTCGAGATCGACGATCGACGTCACGACCCGGAGCACGGGCTTCTTCTGCGTGACGACGAGGAGTGAGTGCACGACCTTCGTGCCGAGTTCGTACCAGACGGCGCGCGGGAAACTCATGGCGGTCACGCCGAGCAGGAAATCGCGGATCGCGGTGGGGCTGAACTGACCACCGTTCAACTCGGCGGCGGCGTAGATCTGCCGCTCGCGAAGGAACAGGAAGCGCTGGCTGACGCTGTCGTAGATTTCGAGGGCGACGGGTTTGACGGCGCTCGCGTCGATCGCGGAACGGATGAGATCGTCGAGGGTCGCCTTCGTGACCTCCCCTGTCTCTCCGATGCGTCTGATGTGTGGGATCGTGATCTTCAAGTGGTCACCCTCCTCGTCCCGGCGATCGGGAAACGCCTTGTCAGTCAACGAGAAAAGGCAAGTTCCATGCCACAGAGCCGCCCGCCCGCGGAGCCCCGGCGTTCGAGAGACGTGGCGTGGGGGCGCCGCGGGCGAAGCCGGCCGGGCGCGCGCTGGTTGCGTCGCTCGCGGAATGCAACAAGAGCGCGCGCGCATCCACGCTCCCTCAAGTTCCTCCTCGTATCCAGGGAGGGCCGAAAGTGG
>CAZPUV010000248.1:0-4344 GCA_964589805.1 uncultured bacterium
ATCGCCGTCCACGACCGCGTCAAGCGCGACGTGAAGCTCTTCACCACGACCGGCGTCTTCATGCGGACCATCCCGCTCGTCCTCAAGTCAGGCGCGGGAGCCGACACCGTCCGCGCGCGCGACATCGCCATCAACGGCGAGACGCTGTTCGTTCTGGTCGACGACCTCCCGGATGGCTCCAAGACCATTCCGGCATCGATGCGCATCGCGACCTTCGAACTCGCGAGCGGCAAGCTGCAGCAGCTGCGCGCGCTCGACACGTCGCCGCTGGTGCCCATGGGCGGGCAGAAGTCCGCGCGCGGCGCCGACGCGTATCTGCTGCATCCCGATGGCGATCACCTGTGGCTGATCGATTCGATCCGCCAGATGGGCTTCGAGCTGGTGCTGGCGAGTGCGATGGTCGCGGAACTGGGGAAGCATCCCGTGTTCGGCTGGGGCGGCGAAGCGAACCGGGTGCGCACCGATGACAACGTCTCGTCGATCAACCTGCTCGACGGCACCGGCCAGCTCCGCCGACGGCTCGCCGAGTCCGGCGTCATGGTGACCGCCTCGCGCACCGGCGGGGTGTTCGCGGTGCTCCAGTACGTCCCCATCGACGGCAAGATGGACTGGGGAATCACGGTTTTCGACGCCGCCGGCGATCGCATCGGAATGGCGCCGCGCCCCAACCGGTCGTGGCGGCCGTTCAAGGCCCCCGTGATGGAACGCAAGTACGAGCTGGTCGAGACCGCTGCCGGCCCGGAGCTCTATGAACTCTACGCCAACGCGGACGGAGTCCGCATCGTCCGCTGGGCGCGGTAGCTCTGCGACTGCGGTTGACGCCAACCATTTTCTAGGTTATTCTTTTTCACTATGTTAGGTCCAATCAAGTGGTTCCTCGGCCTGCTGTGGCGGGGCTGGAAGAAGTTCGCCCACGTGCTCGGCATCGTCAACACACGCGTTCTGTTGACCGTGTCGTACTTCATCATCATCGCGTTCGCCTGGGTGGGGACGCGCATCGCGCGTGCGGATCTGATCGACCGGCGCATGACGCCGAAGCCGTCGTTCTACCACCCGCGCGAACCGATGCAGCCAAGCCTCGAGTCGGCCAAGCGGCTTTTCTAGCGTCCGCTCTTCGGGAGACAATCGATGTACATCCTGGGCATCTCATGCTATTACCACGATTCGGCCGCGTGCCTCCTCAAGGACGGCGAGATCATCGCCGCCGCGCAGGAAGAGCGCTTCACGCGCATCCGGCACGACCAGGAGTTCCCGTCGCTGGCCATCAAGTACTGCCTCAAGCAGGCGGGCATCACGATCGACCAGGTCGACTACGTCGGCTTCTACGACAAGCCGCTCATCAAGTTCGAACGCATCCTCACGACCTACGTGGCCACGTGGCCGCGGTCGTTTCCGTCCTTCATCAAGTCGACTCCGTTGTGGCTCCGCAAGAAGCTCTGGATTCCGCATCTGATCAAGAAGGAGCTGGGCTACGCGGGCGAAGTCCTGATGTGCGAGCACCATATCTCGCACGCGGCGAGCGCGTTCCTGGTGTCTCCCTACAAGGAGTCCGCGATCGTCACCGTAGACGGCGTGGGTGAGTGGGCCACCTCCACCATCTGCAAGGGCGAGGGCAACGACATCCAGATCCTCAAGGAGACGCGCTTCCCGCACTCGCTGGGTCTCCTCTACAGCGCCTACACCTACTACCTCGGCTTCAAGGTCAACAGCGCCGAGTACAAGGTGATGGGGCTGGCGCCGTATGGCGAACCGAAGTATATGGACCAGGTTCTCGAGACGATCAACTACAACGAAGACGGATCGTTCAAGATGAACATGAAGTACTTCGCGTACGACTACGGCCTCGAGATGACCAACGGCCGGTTCGAGAAGCTCTTCGGCCAGCCCAGGCGCGAGCCCGAGTCCAAGCTGGAGCAGTTCCACAAGGACGTCGCGATGAGCGTGCAGAAGGTCGTCGAGGAGATCGTGCTGCGCATGGTCCGGCACGCCCACGAGATCACGGGGTCGAACAACCTGTGCATGGCGGGAGGTGTCGCGCTCAATTGTGTGGCCAACGGCCGCGTCATCAAGGAGACCCCGTACAAGGACGTGTTCATCCAGCCGGCCGCCGGCGACGCGGGCGGTGCGGTGGGCGTGGCCACGCACATCTATCATTCGGTGCTCGGAAACGAGCGCAAGTGGCAGTGGCAGCACGCCTACCTCGGGCCCGAATTCGGGACCGAGCAGATCCGGAAGTTCCTCGATTCCAGGGGAATCGTCTATCAGGAGTTCGACGAGAACGGGATGATCGAGGCCACTGTGCAGGCCATGGAGGACCAGAAGACGATCGGCTGGTTCCAGGGGCGGATGGAGTTCGGCCCGCGCGCGCTGGGCGCGCGCTCGATCATCGCCGACGCGCGCAATCCCGAGAACAAGACGGTCGTGAACCTGAAGATCAAGTTCCGCGAGTCGTTCCGGCCGTTCGCGCCGTCGGTGCTGGAGGAGAAGAGCAGCGAATGGTTCGAGCTGGACGTTCCCAGCCCCTACATGCTCCTCGTGGCCGACGTGCGGGAGGGCAGGCGGACGATCCCTTCCGTGACGCACGTTGACAACTCCGCGCGTATCCAGACCGTCGATCCTCACACGCACCCGCGCTACTACAAGTTGATCAAGCGCTTCGACGAGAAGACCGGGTGTCCGGTGATCATCAACACGTCGTTCAACGTCCGCGGTGAGCCGATCGTTTGCACTCCGGACGAGGCCTACCTGTGCTTCATGCGCACGAACATGGACGTGCTGGTGATGGACCGCTTCGTGATGTACAAGCCGGACCAGAAACCGCTCGAAGAAGACGTCGACTGGCGCACCCTCTTCGCACTCGACTAGATTCCGCACTCGCCTTCCGGTAGATGCGCATGCCTCCGCCGTCACGACGGTTGCCGGGCACGAGATCCCTGTGTTACGCTCCGGCCCGGTACCTGAAGACCAGCAGGAAGCATGAAGGATCGCAATAAAGCCGTGCTCTCGATTGGGGGGCTCAAACCGGACCAGCTTCGCTGGCGGTGCGACCCCGATCGCCTCGGTTTCGAGACCACCGACGAGGTCCAGTACCGTCCCAACATCATCGGACAGGAACGCGCGCTCGATGCCATGCGGCTCGGGCTCACGATCGGCAGCCCGGGCTACAACGTCTTCATCGCGGGCTTGAGCGGAACCGGCAAGCTGACGGCTATCCGCTACATGCTCGGCGGGATGGACCTGAGCCGCGAGGACCTTTCCGACATCTGCTTCGTCCACAATTTCGCCGCGGCGGACCAGCCGACCTGTCTCATGCTTCCGGCCGGAATGGGGTGCAAGCTCCGCGGCCAGCTGCACGATCTGCGCAAGGCCATCGCCGATTTCCTGCCGGCGGCCCTCAAGAGCGAGCAGTTCAAGCGCAAGCAGGCGGCGATCGCTGACGACATCCGCAAGCAACGGGACGAAATGCTGCGCTCACTCGAGAAGGAAGTGAGTGACAGCGGGTTCTCGGTGGTTCAGGTCGAATACGAGGGATTCGCGCGACCCGAGATCGTCCCGATGATCGGCGGGGAAGCCGTGCCCATGGACCGGCTGGCCGCCCTGCTGGCCCAGGGCAAGATCGGCCGTGGCGACTACGACAAGCTCCAGGAAACGTACCCGGTACTTTCGCGCAAGCTGGACGACTTCCTGCTCGCGACACGCGAGCTGGAGCGCGACCTCGACCACCGTACCGCGGAACTCGAACGGAAGTTCATCGAACCGCTCGTCGATCACGCCCTCAAGGAGATCACGAAGACGCACAAGTCGGACAGGGTGAAGAAATTCATCGCCCAGCTCCGCGAGTATGTGTTGAGCAACCTGCCGATCTTCGTCGCTTCGAAGCCGGAGCGCGAGGCGCGCCGCGACTTCCTGCCGTTCGAGGCCAACGTGCTCGTCGACAACGGCGGCCAGAAGGAGGCGCCGGTCGTCATAGAATCATCGCCGACGTACGTCAACGTATTCGGAACCATCGAGCGCAATGTCGCGGCCGACGGCGAACAATCGACGGACCACACGCTCATCCGCGGGGGCTCGCTGCTGCGAGCCAACGGCGGCTTCCTCATCATGAATCTGATCGACATCTTCGAGGAACCGCTGGTGTGGGTGGCGCTCAAGCGCGCGCTGAAGAGTGAACGCCACACCATCCGGGGCTTCGACTCGCTGCTGCTCATGCCGATCGCTTCGCTCAAGCCGGAACACGTTCCGCTCGACGTCAAGGTCGTGCTCATCGGGGATGCGTGGAGCTATCAGATTCTGTGGGAGTACGACGAGGACTTCCGCAGCATCTTCAAGGTGAAGGCTGACTTC
>CAZPUV010000249.1:0-4300 GCA_964589805.1 uncultured bacterium
TGCGGTTGTCCATGGTGGCGTTCTCGATGGGAACGAGGTCACGCACGGGCTCGTGACCGAGCAGAAATCCGCCGGGGTGGATCGAGAGGTGGCGCGGAAAGTCCTGGATTTCCGAGGTGAGGCGTACGAGGTGTCGGTGTGCGGGTGTTTCGATGTCGAAGCCGGCGCGCGCGAGCGAAGCGGGGGTGACGTCGTCGTAGTGCGAGAGCAGCCGCGCCACGCGGTCGATGGTGGTGTCCGGGATGTCGAGCACCTTGCCCACCTCGCGCACCCCCGAGCGCGCGCGGTAGCGAACGACGTTGGCCACCATGGCCGCGTGGGTGCGCCCGTATTTCTCGTAGACCCACTGGATCACTTCTTCACGGCGGTTGTGCTCGATATCGAGGTCGATGTCGGGAGGCTCCGCGCGTTCCTTCGAGATGAAGCGCTCGAACAGGAGGTCCATCCGCACGGGATCGACGGCCGTGATACCGAGGCAGTAGCACACGACCGAATTGGCCGCCGACCCTCGCCCCTGACAGAGGATGTCCTGTGCCCGGCAGAAACGCACGATCTCGTGCATGGTAAGAAAGTAGCCTTCGTACTCGAGTTCGCGAATGACCGCGAGTTCCTTTTCCGTCTGGGTGATTGTTTCCGGGGGGATGCCGGTGGGGAAGCGCTCGCGCGGATAGCGCTCCTGTGCACCCTGGAACGTGAGGCGGCGCAGGTGATCAAAAGCGCTCGTGCCGTCGGGAAGCGCCTCCAGCGGATAACGGTAGCGGATCTCGGCCAGCGAGAACGTGCAGCGTGCGGCGATTTCCTCGGTGCGCGCGACGGATGCCGGGTCGTCATCGAACAGGAGCCCGAACGCGTAGGGCGATTTCAGTGCGTGCTCGGCGTTCGGCCGCGTGATGCGGCCCGCGCGGGAGAGCGTGACGCCGTGCCGTATGCACGTGAGGACGTCCTGGAGATCACGCCGCGCGCGCGTGTGATAGAGCACTTCGACGGCGGCTGCGGTGGATATCCGGAAACGCGCGGCACGGTCACGTACGCGTTTCTCGATGACGATGTCGTCCGCGCGGCGGTGGCGCGTTACCAGGGCGTAGAGCCGGTCGCCGAAGGCCTCCTTCAGGTCGCGGGCGACGAACACCGGGTCACCGACGCCGGCGATGAGGCTTCCGTCGCCGCCCCAGAGGGCGATCAATCCTTCCGCGCGCTCGCACACCTCGCGCCAGCGGACCACACTCTCACCCTTGGGCGAGCGAAGGCGTCCGTCGGAGACGAGGTTGCAGAGATTCGCGTAGCCGCGGCGATCCATGGCGAGCAGCACGATGTGCGATCCGTCCTCGGTGGTGACCTGAGCCCCGGTGACGAGGTGCAAGCCGAGCTCGCGCGCCTTGACGAATGCGCGCACGAGGCCGTAGACACCGTCGCGGTCGGTCAGGGCGAGGGAGCGGATGCCGGCACGCGCTGCCTCCTCGACAAGTTCGTCGGGGTGGCTGGCGCCCTCGAGAAAGGAGAAGTTGGACTTGCACCAGAGGGGCGAGTACGTGGTGAGAGAGGAGATGCGGTTCATGACGACCCCGGGTGCGGTAACAAGAGCCGGCTCCCATTAAACCAGACAATTGTCTGTTGTGCAAGGGGCTTGTTCGGGGGCGATTTCGACCGGGATACGGGGCGGGGGAGGGGCGCGTGGTTGACGCCGCCGGCCGAGGGCATCTACGCTTCCGTCCCATGCCGCCGACCATTCACACCTGGATCCGGGCGCAACAACCGCCGGCGTCACCGCAGCGATGCTGATTGCACAGTTCATCGTTGGACTCCTGCTCCTTGTCGCGGGAGCGGAGGCGCTGGTCCGGGGCGCATCTCGCCTCGCCGCCGCGGCTGGAATCTCCCCGCTGGTCATCGGGCTCACGGTCGTGGCGTTCGGAACCAGTTCTCCCGAACTTGCGGTGAGTATCAAAGCTGCGGGGTCCGGTCAGGCCAGCATCGCGCTGGGAAACGTGATCGGGAGCAACATCTTCAACGTACTCTTCATCCTCGGGCTGGCCGCTCTCATCGCTCCACTCGTGGTTTCGCAGCGGCTGGTACGTCTCGATGTGCCCCTCATGATCGGACTCTCCGTGCTGGTGTTGCTCATGGGAAGCGACGGGACGCTCGGCAGGGTCGACGGTCTGGCGCTCTTCGCGGGGCTGGTTCTCTACGTGGTGTTCGCGATCCGCCAGAGCCGCAAGGAGAGCGCGGAGATCAGGGAGGAGTATCGCAAGGAGTTCGGCGAAAAGGAATCAGCGGGACGGGGACGGGCCGTGAACGTCGTTCTCGTGGCCGGTGGCCTGGCGATGCTGGTCGTCGGGTCGAAGTGGGTGGTCGACGCCGCGATCTTCATGGCGCAGTATCTGGGCGTCAGCGAACTGGTGATCGCGCTGACGATCGTCGCGGCCGGGACGTCCCTGCCCGAAGTGGTCACGTCGATCATTGCCACCGTGCGCGGCGAGGTGGACATCGCGGTGGGAAACGTGGTCGGGAGTAATCTCTTCAACATCATGGGGGTGCTGGGTCTTTCGAGCACCATTGCGCCCGAAGGCATCGGCGTATCGCCGGCCGTCCTCGGGTTCGATCTCCCCATCATGCTCGTGGTCGCTTTCGCGTGTCTGCCCATATTCCTCACCGGCGGGAAGATCTCCCGGCCGGAAGGTGCGCTGTTCGTCGGGTACTACCTCGCCTATACCCTGTACGTCATCCTGGCAGCCTCACAGCACGACAGGTTGCCGGCGTTCAGCGCCGTGATGCTGTACTTCGCGATTCCGCTTACGCTGGTCACGCTCGTCGTTCTCGCCGCAGGTGAGATCAAAGACCGAAGGAGCAGGGGACGGCCCGGGAAGCGAACTCCAGAGCGATTTCCACCCCGTTGACGGGTGGCGCGGGAAAAAGGGGTTGACGGGGTCCGGTCCCGGGCATATAGTTGTTACCAGCAACCAAATGGAGACGCCATGAGATCTGCCACGAAAGCCGGAAACAACACGTCCCTGGACCGGGACGCGCGTGCCCTCTACGAGGCACTCAACGACCTGGTCCGTCTCTACCAGTTTCGCGACCGGAACATGATCTGCTGCAACGACGTTTCGATCACCCAGTGTTACGCGCTGCAGGCGCTCTCGCGGGGTGGGGCGATGACGCTGGGAAGTCTCGCGCGCGAGCTGTTCCTCGACAAGAGTACCGCGAGCAGGGTGGCGGAGACACTGGAGCGGAAGGGCTACGTGGAACGCTCGACGCACCCCGACGACGCTCGCGCGATCCAAATCACGATCACCGCGCGAGGCCGGAATCTCCATCGCAAGATCGAGCAGAGCCTGATCGAGGAGGAGAAGCGGTTGCTGTCGGGGCTGGCCCCGGATGTGCGCCGGGCCGCGACGGGTCTCATTCGCGGACTTGCGCGCGCCGCGGCCGAGCGCATGGGTGTCAGCGCGAGCACGTGCTGCGGCCCATCGCCCGGGTCGGAAGGAGAATGAACGCATTTTTGTTCGGAGAGAATGTTGCCAGTAACAACTAACATTGGGGGTAGAGATCATGACCAGTCGAATTGCCGGGAGGGAGCGGGTGGAATCCGTGGGTGCGTGGACGATCCGTCCCGCCGGGGGGGCCGATCTTCCGTCGGTGCGCGCGCTCCTCGCGCTGTCGCGTCTGCCGTGGGACGGGCTGATGGACCAGTTCGGAGAAGGCTATGCCGTGGCGGAGACCGGCGGGCACGTGATTGCGGTGGCCGCGGTGGAGACACACGGCGGCCACGGGCTGTTGCGATCGCTGGCGGTCGCGCCG
Source organism: uncultured bacterium (assembly GCA_964589805.1). Classification (GTDB taxonomy): domain Bacteria; phylum Krumholzibacteriota; class Krumholzibacteriia; order WVZY01; family JAKEHA01; genus JAKEHA01. The sequence goes on from CAZPUV010000249.1 coordinate 3,796, forward strand.
GAGTGGCGCGGGCGCGGGGTCGGAGACGCACTCGTGTGCGACCGGCTGGACTGGGCACACGCCCGCGGCCTCGACTCGGTGTACCTGCTGACGACGGATTCCGCCGCGTACTTCGAGCGGCTGGGATTCCGCACGGTGGACCGCGAGGAGGCGCCGGCTGAAATCCAGGCCTCGCGTGAATTCGCCTCCGTCTGCCCGCAGAATGCGACACTCATGCGGTACGACGCCGCGGCCGACGAGATCCGCAGGACCGTCCGCGAACGGTACGCGGAGGCCGCCCGCCGCGTGTCGGCGCAGACCGCGGCCCCGTGCTGCGGCGGCGGGTGCGCAAATCCGATTTCCTCGGACCTGTACTCGGCTGACGAGGTTGCCGGGCTTCCGGAGGAAGCGGTGATCGCATCACTCGGAAGCGGCAATCCGGCTCTGCTCACGGAACTGCGCGAAGGCGAGACCGTGCTGGATCTCGGTTCGGGGGGTGGGATCGACGTGCTGCTGTCGGCCCGTC
>CAZPUV010000250.1:0-4266 GCA_964589805.1 uncultured bacterium
GGGAATACCCGGCTCGGCCGGGTTCTCGCCCTTGACGATCGACTCGTAGATCTTCGCGCGTCCCTGAATGTCGTCCGACTTCACGGTTAGAAGTTCCTGGAGACAGAACGCCGCGCCGTAGGCTTCCAGCGCCCAGACTTCCATCTCTCCAAAGCGCTGTCCTCCGAACTGCGCCTTTCCGCCCAGCGGCTGCTGCGACACCAGCGAGTAAGGTCCGATGGAGCGGGCGTGGATCTTGTCGTCAACCAGGTGCGAGAGCTTCATCATGTAGATGTAGCCCACGGTCACCTCCTGCTCGAACCGTTCGCCGGTGCGCCCATCGAACAGCACGGTCTTCCCGTTGCGCGGGAGGCCCTGTTCGTCGAGCGCCCGTTTGATTTCTTCCACGGAAGCGCCGTCGAAGACCGGGCACGTCACGGCGTATCCGCCCGCGTGCGCCGCCCAGCCGAGATGCGTCTCGAGAATCTGGCCGACGTTCATACGGCTCGGAACGCCCAGGGGGTTCAGCACGATCTCGACCGGTGTGCCGTTGGGCAGGTGCGGCATGTCCTCCACGGGGACGACGCGCGCGACGACACCCTTGTTGCCGTGGCGCCCTGCCATCTTGTCTCCCACCTGAAGCTTGCGCTTGCGGAAGACGTACACCTTCACCAGGCGCGATACTCCGGGCGCCAGCTCGTCGCCGCGTGTCACGCGCTCGACTTCCTTCTCGTACTGGACATCGATGCGCTCCATCGCCTTCGCGGCGGTATCGAGCACGATCTGCACCTGGCGGTCGACCTTCGGATCCTTCACGATCGCGAGGCCCCACTGCAGGTTGTCGAGGTCCAGTTCCTCGAAGAACTTCTCGGTGATCTTGCGGCCGGCTTTGGCGATGATCTCGCCCGTCTCCGCGTGCACGAGCTTCTCGCTCGTCTCTCCGATCATGAGCCGCTCGAGCTTCTGGCGGCGGAGAGTCTTCACGCGCTCAACGTCCTGATCGCGGCCCTTCTTCAGCTTGGCAAGGCGGACCTTGTCCTGGCTGCGGGACTTGTCGTCCCGCTCCTTGCGCGAGAAGACCTCGATGCCGACCACGATGCCGTCCATCCCGGGAGGCGCCTTCAACGACGCGTCGCGCACGTCGCCGGCCTTTTCGCCGAAGATCGCCCGCAGGAGCCGCTCTTCGGGGGAGAGTTCCGTCTCACCCTTGGGCGTCACCTTGCCGACCAGGATGTCGCCCGCCTTGACGCGCGCACCAATACGAACGATCCCGTCCTCGTCGAGGTTCTTCAGCGCTTCCTCGCCGACGTTCGGAATCTCGCGGGTGATCTCCTCCATGCCCGCTTTGGTGTCGCGGACCTGGCACTCGAACTCCTCGATGTGCAGACTCGTGAACTTGTCCTCTCTAAGGAAACTTTCGCTGACCACGATGGCGTCTTCGTAGTTGTAACCGAGCCACGGCATGAACGCGACGAGCGCATTGATGCCGAGCGCCAGTTCGCCCTTGTCCGTCGCAGGACCATCCGCGAGCACCTGACCGGCCTTCACCTTCTCGCCCACATGGACGAGGGGTTTCTGGTTGATGCACGTGTCCTGGTTCGAGCGCCGGAACTTGAGCAGCGGATAATCGTCCATGCCCTCGTAGTCCGAGTAGTCATCCAGCGTGTCCTTCCGCCCGCCTGGATCGACGACGATCTGTTCGCCCGAAACGCTGATCACGGTGCCGGCGCGTTTTGCAATCATGAGCACACCGGAATCCCTGGCGATCTTGCCTTCCATTCCCGTGCCGACGAGCGGCGCCTGGGCCACGAGCAATGGAACCGCCTGGCGCTGCATGTTGCAGCCCATCAACGCGCGGTTCGCGTCGTCGTGCTCGAGGAACGGAATCAGCGAAGCCGCTGCACTCACGAGCTGTTTCGGCGACACGTCCATGTACTGCACCTGCTTCGGCGACGTCACCGGGAAGTCGCTTCGGCAACGCGCGAGGATCGTATCGCTCAGGAAATCGCCCTTCTCGCTCACCAGCGCGTTGGCCTGCGCGATGATGCAGTCCGCCTCCTCGTCCGCCGACAGGAACGCTATGTCCGTGGTCACACGGCCGTTGTCGACCCTGCGGTACGGTGTCTCGAGGAAACCGTAGGGGTTGATGCGCGCGTACGTGGCCAGCGAACTGATGAGACCGATGTTCGGGCCTTCCGGCGTTTCGATGGGACACATGCGCCCGTAGTGCGTGAAGTGCACGTCACGAACTTCGAAACCGGCTCGTTCGCGCGTCAGGCCGCCCGGGCCGAGGGCGGAGAGTCGACGTTTGTGCGTCAGCTCCGCGAGCGGATTGGTCTGATCCATGAACTGTGACAGCTGGCTGGACCCGAAGAACGACTGGATGACGGCCGAAACCGTGCGCGCGTTGATCAGGTCATAGGGCGTGATCTGTTCGCTGTCCTGCTGGAGCGTCATACGCTCCTTGACGATGCGGGCCATGCGCGCGAGACCGATCGAGAACTGGTTCGCGAGCAGTTCGCCCACCGAACGAATGCGGCGATTGCCCAGGTGATCGATGTCGTCCGGCTCCGCGTCCGCCGCTTTCATGTCGAGCAGGCACGCGATGACCGCCACGAAATCCGCGGGGTCGAGCGTTGTCGTCTCGATGGGAACGTCGAGCTTGAGCCGGCGGTTGATCTTGTACCGTCCTACCGGCGCCAGGTCGTAGCGCTTGGGCGTGAAGAACATGCGTTGCAGAAGCGAACGCGCCGTCTCCAGGTTCGGAGGATCGCCGGGGCGGATCAGGTTGTAGATCTTCTTGAGCGCGGCGTCCTGCCCCTGCGAGCTGTCCTTCTTGAGCGTCTTGAGCACGACGTCGTCTTCCGGACCTTCGTTCTCTCCGTACTTGATGCAGTGCACCGCGGTGACCTTGGCCTCACGGAGCTTCTCGACGAGCTTCTCGTCGATCAGCTGGCCTGCCTCCAGCAGAACCTCGCCGGAACCCTTGTCGGTCAGATCCTGGATGGAGATGCGCCCGACGACTTCCTCGTCCTTCTTGCTCGTGCGCTGCCCGATCCGGACGATCTCCTCCTTGTGGAAGAGCCGGAGAATGGCCTGGTTCGTGTCGAATCCCATGGCCTTGAGCAACACCGAGACGGGGATCTTGCGGCGGCGGTCGATGTTCACGAACATCACGTCGTTGATGTCCACGGTGAACTCCACCCACGACCCGCGGTAAGGGATGATGCGGGCGTTGAACAGCCTCTTGCCGTTCGGGTGAATCTCGTCGCCAAAGAACACACCGGGCGACCGATGCAGCTGGCTCACGATCACGCGCTCAGCGCCGTTGATGATGAAGGTTCCCTTCCTGGTGAGAATGGGAATCTCGCCCAGGAACACCTCGCTCTGGATGATGTCCTTCAGGCGCTTCTCGCCGCTCTCTTCGTCCTCCTCATTGATGACGAGGCGAAGACGTGCCTTCAGGGGCGCGGAGTAGGTGAGGTCGCGCTCCTTGCATTCCTCCTCGGAGTACTTCGGCTCGCTGATGATGTAGCCGTGGTACTCCAGCTTGTACTTGCCCTTGGGCGACTCGATGGGAAACACCGAGTTGAAAACCGCCTCGAGCCCCTGGTCCTTGCGCTTGTCGATCGCAACTTCGCGCTGCAGGAACTCGGCATAGCTTTCGAGCTGGATTGCGAGGAGGTTCGGTATTTCCATGACCTCCGGGATCTTGGCGAACTGGACGCGGTCGTATTCATCCCGGGGGTATGAAGAGATGGGCTTGTCGAGCTTCTTGATCATCGTGTCCTCGAAGTAACGGGGTAGTTCGCAGCCTCAAACCGTTCGTGCCGACTGAAAGAGACACGCACGGGCGCAGGGTTGTTCACCTCTGCGCCTACGAATGCTCGCGCGTAAAGCGCGACGGCGCCGGGCGCCAACATGGGCGCCCGGGCGCAGCGAAACACAACGCGAGCGTTACTTGATTTCGACGGTCGCGCCAGCCTCGACGAGCTGCTTCTTGATGTCCTCGGCCTCGGCCTTGGCGATTGCCTCCTTGACCGGCTTCGGAGCACCCTCCACGAGGTCCTTGGCCTCCTTGAGGCCCAGACCCGTGATCGCGCGCACGACCTTGATGACCTTGATCTTCTCCGCACCCACCGCGGCCAGGACGACGTCGAACTCCGTCTTCTCTTCCGCCACCGCACCACCGGCAGCCGCGCCCGGCATGGCCGCAAACGCCATCGGCGCCGCCGCCGTGACACCAAACCTGTCCTCGAGCGCCTTTACGAGCTCGGACATCTCGAG
>CAZPUV010000251.1:0-4265 GCA_964589805.1 uncultured bacterium
CGAACCGGGCCGGAATCGCCTCGCTCTCGAGAAGAGTCCCTATCTGCTCCAGCACGCCGACAACGCCGTCGACTGGTATCCCTGGGGAGACGAGGCGTTCGAGACCGCCCGCCGCGAGAACAAACCCGTGTTCCTCTCCATCGGTTACTCGACGTGCCACTGGTGCCACGTGATGGAACACGAGTCCTTTGAGGACCCGGAGGTCGCCGCGCTGCTGAACCGCGCGTTCGTGTGCGTGAAGGTGGACCGGGAGGAGCGCCCCGACGTCGACCACGTCTACATGACGGTGTGCCAGATGATGACGGGCAGCGGAGGCTGGCCGCTCACCATCCTGATGACGCCCGATCGCCAGCCGTTCTTCGCCGCGACATACATCCCGCGCGCATCGCTGCTGACGTTCATACCCCGCGTGGAGCAGATGTGGCGGGAGAAGAAGGCGGAACTCGTGGACGACGCCGGGCGAATGTCGAACGCCGTGCGCGCCGCGATGACGTCCGAGCCGGGCGGGGAAATCGGTGCCGACGTGATTCTGCGCGCCTGCCGGGAACTCGGGGCGCGTTTCGATACGACGTACGGCGGTTTCGGCTCGCGCCCGAAGTTCCCGACGGCCCACAACCTGCTCCTCCTGCTCCGGCACTGGAAGCGGTCGGGAGACGCGGAGGCGCTCGAGATGGTCGAGAAGACACTGGACCACATGCGGCGCGGCGGCATGTACGACCAGGTCGGTTTTGGTTTCCACAGGTACTCGACCGACGCCGCGTGGCTTGTTCCGCACTTCGAGAAGATGCTCTACGACCAGGCGATGCTGATGATGGCGTATACCGAGGCCTGGCAGGCCACGGGCAAGGAGGAGTACCGGGATACGGCCGCGGAGATCGCGGAATACGTGATGCGCGATCTCTCCTCGCCGCAAGGGGGGTTCTACTCCGCGGAGGATGCGGACAGCGAGGGCGAGGAGGGGAAGTTCTACGTCTGGTCGATGGACGAACTGCGCGCGGTGCTCGGACCGGACGCCGACCGGCTGGCCGCGGTGTTCGGCGTCCAACCGGACGGGAACTTCGCGGAAGAGGCCACGGGGCGGCCCACGGGGACGAACATCCTGCACCTGCCGCGGCCGATCGGCGAGGCCGCGCGCGCGGCGGGTATCTCCGAGGCCGAGTTGCGGGCCACGATGGACGGCGCGCGCCGGCGCCTGCTCGAAACGCGCGGCAAGCGCGTGCGTCCCCACCTGGACGACAAGGTGCTGACGGACTGGAACGGACTGATGATCGCCGCGCTTGCGCGCTGCGGACGTGCGATCGAAAGCCCCGACCTCGTCGCGCGCGCGGAACGCGCCGCCGCCTTCATTCGCAGCCACCTCATGGACGGTGAGCGCCTGCTCCACCGGTACCGGGATGGAGACGCGGCGATTCCCGGACTCCTCGACGACCACGCGTTCTTCGCGTGGGGCTTGATCGAACTCTACGAGGCGACATTCGATGCGGGTCATCTCGAACTCGCGCTCAGGCTCACGGAAGAAATGGACCGTTCTTTCGCCGATGCGGAGCGGGGCGGTTACTACATGACGGCCGGCGGCGCCGAAGCCCTGCTGGTGCGCCCGAAGGAGATCTACGACGGCGCGATTCCCTCCGGGAATTCCGTCGCCATGGCCGTCATGGCGCGCCTGGCCCGCTTCACGGGCGACATGTCGTGGGACGAGAAGGCGCGCGCGGCGGGCCGCGCGTTCGCGAAGCAGATCGACGCGACACCGGTGGCGCACACATTTGCGCTCGTCGCCGCGGATTTCATCGCCGGACCGACGGCGGAGCTCGTGATCGCGGGGCGCGCCGGGTCTGCGGACGTGCGCGCGCTGCGCCGGGTGGTGGACGCGAGGTACCTGCCGCACCTGGTGGCGGTCTTCCGGCCGGATGGCGACGTGGACCGGATCGCCGGGCTCGCGCCGTACGTGCGCGATCAGAAGCCCGTCGGCGGGGTGGCGACCGCTTATCTGTGCCGGAACTTCGCGTGCGAACGCCCCACGACCGACGGGGCGGATCTCGCGCGCCGGCTCGAGGCGCCGGCGTCCTGGAGCCGGTGAAGAATCCGCCATTGTCATGCGATTTGGAAGGTTGGTCTTGACAGCCGCATCGCGAGGCGATAATGTCGCTCGGGTGCTTTGTGAATCCGCGCACAAAGCCTGCCGCATTTCTCTTAATATACTATAAATCAACGGGTTCCGGGTGGCTGCCTCGTGAGGGTGGCATTGAAACAGTCCCCGCTGCGTCTCCTTATACCGCTTCTGATCGCCGTCCTGTGCGGCCCGGCCGTGGTGCGCGCGTCCGCGTCGGTGGTTCCGCCCGTCGAAGTGGGCCTCAACGAGCACCTCGGCGACGTGGTGCCGCGCGACCTCCGTTTCATCTCGGAGACGGGGGATACGGTCGTGCTTGGCGACCTGATCGACCGGCCGACGCTCCTGAGTCTGGTCTACTACACCTGCCCGTCGATATGCCGGCCCCTTCTCGACGAGGTGGCGGGCATGCTCGCCAAACTCGCAACCGTCGACATGCAGCCGGAGCGGGACTACCGCGTCGTGACGATCAGCTTCGACCAGTTCGACAGCCCGGCGGGTTCCGCGCGGCTCAAGGACGAGTATTACCGCCGGCTCCCCGGCGCGTTCCCGCGCGAGGCATGGACGTTCCTCACCGCGGACTCCACGACCATCGCGCGGTTGACGCAGGCCGTCGGGTTCGGGTTCAAGCGCAACGAGAGCGACCCCAACTTCGCGCATCCGACCACGCTGATCGTGCTGTCGCCCGAGGGCAAGATCACCCGTTACCTGGTCGGTGCCGAGTACCTTCCGCTCGACATCAAACTCGCGCTCATCGAGGCCCGCGAAGGACGGATCGGGGCCACCATCGTCAAGTTCTACAAGTTCTGCTTCAGTTACGATCCCAGCGGGGAGAGGTTCGTCCTCAACGTGACGCGGGTGGTCGGATTGAGCACGCTGGTTGGTATTGCCGCGATCGTCGTATTCGTCGCGGCGGGCCGGCGCCGCGACAAGAGGGTGAACTAGATGGGCAATCATGTGAGGGTCGCCGACGCCTCGACCGTGGACTTCTATTCGTTCCGCGGCCGCTGGACGGGGCTCGCCTCCTGGATATTCTCGACGGACCACAAGCGCATCGGGCTCATGTACCTGATCCTGATGATGTCGTTCTTCGTCATCGGGATGACGCTCGGGTTCCTGATCCGGATCGAACTGATCGCGCCCGGACGGACGATCGTCGACGCGCAGACGTACAACTCGATCTTCACGCTCCACGGCGTGATCATGGTGTTCCTGTTCGTCATCCCGGGACTCTCGGCGTCGCTGGGGAACTTCCTGCTGCCGATCATGATCGGCGCAAAGGACGTGCAGTTTCCGCGCTTGAACCTGCTCTCGTGGTGGTTGTTCCTGGGCGGCGCGCTGCTCGCGGTCACAGCCCTGTTCACGGGCGGCGGTCCGCCGGACACGGGCTGGACGTTCTACGCGCCCTACAGCATCCGCACCGGAACGAACGTGACGCTGGCCGCCTTCGCGGTGTTCGTGCTCGGCTTCTCGTCGATCCTGACCGGGCTGAATTTCGTGACCACCGTGCACCGCATGCGCGCGCCGGGCATGTCCTTCTTCCGGATGCCGCTCTTCATCTGGGCGGTGTATTCGACCGGCTGGCTGCAGGTGGTCGCCACACCCGTGGTGGGGATCACGCTGGTGCTGATCATGGTCGAACGGTCGTTCGGGATAGGCGTCTTCGATCCCGTCAAGGGCGGCGACCCGATCCTCTACCAGCACCTGTTCTGGTTCTACTCGCACCCGGCGGTCTACATCATGATCCTGCCCGCGCTGGGCGCGATCTCGGAGATCATATCCGTACACGCGCGGCGGACGATCTTCGGTTACTCGTTCATCGCGATGTCGAGCATTGCGATCGCGCTGTTCGGCTCGATCGTCTGGGCCCACCACATGTTCGTCAGCGGCAACAGCATGGTGGCCAATTTCATCTTCTCCTTCCTGACGATGATCGTCGCGATTCCGAGCGCGGTGAAGGTCTTCAACTGGGTGGCGACGCTGTACAAGGGCTCCATCCAGCTCGAGACCCCGATGCTCTACGCGCTCTCCTTCATCTTCCTGTTCATGATCGGCGGCTTCACCGGAATGATGCTCGGCGTGCTGTCGATCGACGTCCACGTCCACGACACCTACTTCGTGGTGGGGCACTTTCATTACGTGATCTTCGGTGGGCTCG
>CAZPUV010000252.1:0-2259 GCA_964589805.1 uncultured bacterium
TGGGCCGCACGGGATTCGACGGAGTCGGTGACGTCGCGCCGACGCGACAACGGCGTTCTCGCGACAATCGGCTTCCCCATTGCCGGCGGCCGCTCGTCAGCGGGTGTTCGCGTGGAGCAAAGCGAAACCTCCTACGACTTCACATCGGACGCGGGCGATGCACTTTCCCTCGCCGTCACGACACCGGTCTCCACGGTCTTCGTCGAGCACGGCCGTGCCCTCACGTCTCGCGGAGCAGTGCGATTCTCACTCGCGAGCGCCTTCTTCGCGGATGATTTCTACCTGAGTCCGAGCGCGCAGGTTCGCTGGCAACTCACGCCCACGTTGGCGTTCTCCGGAACAGCGGCGCGCCGCCACCAGTTCGCACAGTCGCTGCGCAATGCGGAGTCCGTGGCCTCGACTGTCTTTCCGGCCGACCTGTACGCGGGTGCGGGCCGCGAAGGGGTTCCCGTGGCCCACAGCAATATCGGCGTGGTCGCCATCGAGCATCGGCCGAACGCGTGGACGCGCCTCGGGGGTCAGGCCTACCTGCGCGACTTCACCGGCCTGGCACTGGTGGCGCCGCGCAACGCAGATCCGTTCGCCACCGATGGCTTCTCCACGGGTTCCGGGAGCGCGCACGGTTTTGCGCTCGAGGCGGGATTGAGCCGAAGCCACTACGGCCTGCTCGCAAGCTATGGCTATCAGCGTGTTCGTCTCGCATGGGACGATGGCGACTACGTGCCGGGTCATGGCTCGGCGCATTCGTTCGAGGCCGGGATCGTGTACCTGCCCGCGCCGACATACAGCATCCGTCTCGGCGTCGAGAGCGTGCTCGGGCGCCGTGCGACGTCCGCCGTCGGCTCGCTGGAGTACGAAGCGGTCAATCTTCTGGACCAGGGCGCGGAGTTCGCGGGGAGCCCGAACGAGTGGTCGGAGGCGCTGGGCGGGACCGCGTTACCGGCTTACTACCGGCTGGACCTCGGTGTCCGCAAACAGTGGCGTACACGCATCGGCGACCGTGAAGGCCTGGTGGCGGTGTTCGGCACGGTGTCGAATCTCATGGCCCGGACGAACGTGCTGACGCACATGGTGGACCCCGTGACCGGCACGCGCACCCCCGTCGAAATGAGACCCTTCTCCCCCGTCGTGGTCGGCCTTGACTGGCATTTCTAGACCGCGCGCGTCACACCAGCGGTCCGTCGCCGGTTCCTACAGCATGGAGGCCGATGAACCGGTTCTTCCGGGACGAATTCGCTGACGTCTTCGACGCCCATTTCCCCCGGCTTTTCCGGTACCTCGACCGGCTTTCGGGCGATCCGGAGTTGGCCGCCGACATCGCGCAGGAGACGTTCATGAAGCTCTACCAGCGGGGCGCGCTACCCGACACGCCGGGCGCGTGGCTCGTCACAGTGGCGACGAATCTCCTGCGCAACGCCCGCACCACGCGTGAACGCCGGACCCATCTGCTGAAGATCGCGCCGGACGCGGCGAGTTTCGCCGACCGGCCGGTCTTTCCCGCCTTCACGACCGATTCGGCGGCCCTGCAACGCCGGGTTCGGAGCGCGCTGGACGGAATGCCAGAGCGCGAACGGCAGATGCTCCTGCTGCGGGCGGAAGGCTACAGCTACAGGGAGATCGCGGGGGCGTTGAGCCTGAACGAGACGAGCGTGGGCACGCTGCTGGCGCGAGCGAAGCGGATGTTCCTGGAACGATACGAGGACAGACCCGATGCATCTCAATGACGAACAGATCCAGCGCCACCTGCACGGCGAACTCGACGCGGCGGCGGCGGAAGCACTGCAACGGCACGCGGCCACGTGCACCGCGTGCACCCGGGCACTCGAGGACGCGACCCGCGAGGAGGCGGCGATATTCGAACTGCTGGCCGCGACCGATCATCCGTTGCCGGCGGTCGACGGGGCGCGCTTCGCCCCGCCCCGGCGTGGCATGCCTGCCGTGTTCGGGCGGCGCGCGGCCGCAGCGGCGATCGTGGTGGCGCTGGGGGGTGCGGCGTACGCCATTCCGGGATCGCCCGTTCGCGAACTCGTGAAACGGGTGGTTCGGGTGATCGCCGGTCCCGGTGAGACGCCACAACCGGTGGACGAGTCACTGTCGGCCGGGCCGGTCACGTCCGGGATTTCACTCCCGGTGAGCGACGGTTTCACGATCCACTTCACCGCGGAACAGATTGAAGGTGTCGCCGTGCTGTCACCCACCGACGGCGACGTGATCGCGGTGCGCGCGCGGGGTGGGACGGTCACGTTCACGGCCGGCGCC
>CAZPUV010000252.1:2269-2595 GCA_964589805.1 uncultured bacterium
AGCGGGGCGGCTCGAGCTTTTGCGCGAGCTCATCGATCGAGAACGCCGGCTCCATGGCCAGTTACGAGATCGACGTACCGCGTGAAACGGCCCGCATCGAGGTCACGGTCGGATCGAGGTCCGTATTCCTTCAGGACGGGGACTTCGACACCGCACCCGGTCGGAGAGATGCGCGGGGGCGGATCGTCCTTCGCCTGGCGCCCGACCGCGTTCCGCGCGAGTAACCGCGCGGATTTCCTGCTCCGGTTGTCACAAGACCCCGGCCTCGGCTGTTCCTCCTGTGTACGACACACGCAAGCCGCCCCGGGCGAGCACGCCAACAGGAG
>CAZPUV010000252.1:2605-4231 GCA_964589805.1 uncultured bacterium
GGCCGACCATGAAGATGCCCAGCCGTACCCGGTACATGATCCTCGCACTGACATGCACGTCCCTCGTCACCCCTGGATGCGGGCGGAATGACGATCCGGCGCTCACCTCCACCGGCGCCGTGTTCACGGCAGACCCCGACGACGAAGCGGGTCACCGCGGCACCATCCCCTTCAGCGCCGCGCAGATCTACTTCGAGTACAATTCCACCGCCGACGACGCCGGCGTCCAGGTGTTCCTCGATGCGGAGGACTGGAAGCGCATATCGATCGAGGACTACCGGGGGAAGGAGCTGCTCGAGATCGAAACCGGCGGCGGCATGCGCGAACTCGGCCTGACCGAGCTGCGCTTCGAGGGCGCCGAACCAGGACCGACCGAGGCGCTGGACGCCTTCCCGCCCGGTGAGTACCGGTTTCGCGGCACGACGATCGAACGCAGACGTCTGATGGCGTCGGCGTTTCTCTCGCACGACCTTCCCGCCGCGCCGAGCTTCACGCCGTCGCACGGTGAGGTTGTCGATCCCGACAACGCAGTGATCGAGTGGAACCCGGTCGGGGGCGTGGACCGGTATCAGGTCATCGTCGAAAGCGATGCCAACGATCTATCGCTGGAAGTGAGCGTCTCGTCGTCCACCACGCGCCTGCAGATTCCGCCGACGTTTCTCGCGCCGAACACGGAGTACAAGGCTGAAGTGCTGGCGATCGCGCCCGGTGGAAATCGCACGATCACGGAAGGCACGTTCGTCACGGGTCCGTAAGGCCAACCCTCGAAACGAAGAAACAGGAGATCTCGATGAAACGGCTTGTTGCATCCTCACTGCTCGCGATGGCGGGTGTCGCCCTCGTCGCCCCCGCTGCCAGCGGCCGGGAGGCCACTCGCCCGCACCTGGACAGCCGGGGACTCCCGGCGTACCTGTACGACCGCGGAACGGGTGTCCCGCTCTCGCAGTTCGGAATGTACATGCAGAAGGGTCAGTTCATCGTGTATCCGTACTTCGAGTACTACCGGGACTCCAACGCGGAGTACGCGCCCAACGAGCTTGGCCGAACCCAGGACACCGACTACCGCGGCGACTACAGGGCAACCGAGTACCTCATCTTCCTCGGCTACGGGATCGGCGACCGGCTGGCCATGGAACTGGAGGCGGCGTACATCGACGCCGAGCTGAAGACGAGCCCCGACGACAAGTCGGGGCTTCCGCCGGTGATCAGCGAGAGCGGCGTCGGCGACGTGGAGAGCCAGCTCCGCTGGCGCTGGCAGGAGGAGACGAAGGGTTCACCGGAGCTCTTCAGTTACTTCGAGACGGTGTTCCCCACCAACGAAAAAGGCTCCCTCATCGGGACGACCGACTGGGAGTTTCAACTCGGCATGGGCGTCATCCGCGGGTTCTCATGGGGCACCATGACACTCCGCGTTGCCGCCGAGTACGAAGCATCCGAAAACACCGTGGCACTGGGCGAGACCGCGCTCGAGTACCTCAAGCGTCTCTCGCCGCAGTGGCGCTTTTTCGGGAGCATCGAAGGAACCGGTGACGAAGTCGAGTTCATCACGGAGTTCCAGTGGCACCTGGCCCGGTTCGCGTGCCTGAAGCTGAACAACGCGTTCGGCGTGACCTCCAAGGCACCGGA
>CAZPUV010000253.1:0-4226 GCA_964589805.1 uncultured bacterium
GTAGGCGTCGTCGAACGAAACCGCTTCTTCCTCGTCCGGCGCTGGCGCCGGTTTCGGCTCCGCCGCAGGCGGGGCTGCCGCACCCGGTGCGGGGGCGGCGACGCGCGGTGCCGGTGTCGCCGGTGACGCCGGGATCACCGCACCGCTGGTCCCCATGAGCTGGTCCGCGATGCGCTCCACGATCTCGCGCGTGAGTTCACCGACGTCCTGCTCGAGCTGCGCGAGGTAGTTCTTCTCGATCTCGTCGACCGCGCGGTCTCTTTCGGCCGCGAGCCGCTCGCGCTCCGACTCGAGCAGGCGCGCCCCGACTCGCGAAGACCGCTCCAGTAGGACCGGCAGCGCAGCGACACGTCCAGGATGTCACGCGATACGACCACCCGCGCCATCCGGTTCTCGCGGTCCACGGTGAGGATGTACGGGATCCTGCCCGCGGCTTCATTCACCGGCAGGTCGAGCACCTGGTGCAGGGGCGCCATGGCGTCGTGCCAGGAGGAGGCGGGCACGGTCCAGAAATGGCCGGCGAGGCGCGCGTCACCGAAGAGGAAGTCCGCGGGTGTGAAGGCGAGGTCGATGGTTGTCTCTTCGCCCGCGGCGTTGCGGAAGGTGAATTTCTCCGTCGGCCACATTCGTTCGCCCTGCGGGTTGTCGCCGAGATCCACGCGTTCCGCGAGGGTGGCTCCCCTGGACGGATCGAACGCGAGGACGGGGTGTACGCGGGATTCCACCGCCGCGGCCGCCGCGAGGTAGCTGCCCAGCACGCGGCCCTGCGGTTCCGGAACGCCGATGCTGAAGAGCGCCGGCCCGGTGAAGCGCATTCCCTCGAGCATGCGTGTGCTCATGACACCCGCGCGCGAGGCGGGTGCCTGCATCACATAGGCGTGGTTCAGCGCCATCGCCATCCCTGCGATGCGGGCCGGCCAGCCGACAGACACGCGCGGGCGTGGGGAATCCCCCGTGACCTCGCAGATGTTCCGGAGCTCGAGCAGGATCTTGATGCCGGCTCGCGAGTTGAGCGCGTCGAGCAGCGCGCCCTGTCCTCCCCGCGCCAGCGCGTCGTCGGTCACGCGCACGAGCACCGGCGGACACAGAGCCACCTCGTCGCGCGTCAGATAGCGTTCGTCGAACTGACTGAAGAACGCGTCGTGTACGGCGTCGCGATACTGGTTCTGTATCTCGAGCCGCGCGACGCGGACGCACTTGAAGAACGCGGTCATCGCCAGCATTCGTTTCGCGTGTTCCTCCAGCGCGGAGGCACAGTCGTCGAAGACCTGGTCAAAGCGGATGGGCGCCCTGTCGAGCTTGCCTGGGAGCCGGTTCGACTGGAACACGGGCTGCATGGCCTTGAGGGTCGCGAGCGTGTCGCGAACGCGCTCGCGGCGCTGCTCGGGCAATCCGCCTTCGCGCGGCGTCGATCGCAGCAGCGATGACATGGCGCGTTCGTCCACGTCTTCCGGTGCGCCCAGGGTTTCCCGCAGGTGTTCCGGCTTCACGGCTTCGTCGGAGTGCACGAAATCGGCAACGAGGATGTTCTGCAGCTGCCGTATGATCGTGTCGAGCTCCTCGCGCCACGGGCCGCAGCATTCCGTCCAATGGGCGTCAGCGCAGGAACGGAAGATCCGCGCGGGAGCAGCCGGACCGCAGGAGATCAGGTCGCCGTCGGCCACGAGCGCCTTGCGCGCGGCGGCCACGTTTTCCCGGAGGGCGGCGGCCTTGTCGTCGGAGAGGCGTGACGTCTCGAAGAGTGTCGCCGCGGCGCGGTCCCACACCAGCGAAAGGCGATCGCCCTCGCGATCCTCGAGCAGCGAGCGCATGATGGATTCCAGCCGCAGCACGCTGTGGCGGAAGCGGGCGCCCTCGTCTCCCTCGGGGGCGGAGGCGAGAATCTCGTCCACGATGTCGGTCAGTGGTTTCGCCGCGCCCGCCGGCTTCGAGCTGTCGAGCAGGACGGGGAACTCGTGGCGCACGCGTGACAGGTCGCGGTAGGGGTGGAGGAGCGCCGGCAGCGGAGCCGCATCGTCCTCTGCACCCGCAGCGGACGGGCGCTGGCCGTGGAGGTAGAACGCCCGCAACTCCTGCAACGTCCGCCTTGCATCGGCATGAGCCTGTTTGCCCGGTTCCGCGCCGGGCTCGACCGGGAGTTCCGCTTCGGCGGGAGGGGCCCACGGCGTCCGGCCGGCGGCCCCGTCGGAGACTGTCATCGATTCGAAAGCGCTGCTTGCGACTTCCGCGTCCTCTCCCCGATCAACGCGTGCCATTCCCGTTCCCTTTCTGAGCCTTGCCGGTGGTGGGGAATATCCCGTGAAGATCGAAGAGCTGCTCGAGCGCCGCCTGGCTCTGCTCCGGCGACGGCATCCGCTGCGGCCTGCGCGTGTCTTCGTAGCGCGTAATACCGCTGTTCCGGTAGAGGATCCCGACCGGAACCTTGTCCTCACGCTCGGCGACCTCCCGTGCACGATGGAGGTCGGATGGATCGTGCTCCAGGTGGGTCGGGTACAGCTTCGCGAGCGCGTCGCTCACCTGCATGCCGTCCTTGTGCCGCAGCAGCATGACGTTCTTCGGGTCGCTGAGGAGCGACGCGAAGATGTTCGGCATGAAGTGCGGACAGCGCTGGAGGATGCGAATGAACGAAAATCCGTTGTGGTGGTACGCCTGCCTGATGACGTCGTAGAGGAGTTCAGGCAGCCACTCGACCACCTGCGCCACGAAAGACACGTTGGTCACGCCCAGCGTGGTCGTCAGCGGGTTCAACGCCCGCAGCGGAGCCCCGTAGGGCGTGGTGTTCGTGCGATGTCCCAGGGGTGTGGTGGGTGACACCTGCATCTTGGTCAGTCCGTACACGTTGTTGTCGTGCATCATCACCACCATACGCATGTTGTGGCGTATCGCGTGGATCCAGTGCGCCGTGCCTATGCTGCAACAGTCCCCGTCGCCCATGTTGACGAACACGTTCAGATCAGGACGCCGGATCTTGATGCCCTGCGCGGTGGGAAGCGCCCGGCCGTGGAGTCCGTGGTACCCGTATGTGTTCATGTAGTGCGGGAAACGCGCCGCACACCCGATGCCGGAGACAAACACCGATTTCTCCGGCGGGAGCTGTTCGTCGCGACACAGTCGTTGCACGGCGGTCAGGATCCCGTTGTCACCGCATCCGGGACACCAGCGGACGGGACGTCCCTGGTAATCCTCGAGAGAGCGGTATTCCTCTTCGACACTCAGTGCGCATTCATTGGTCAAGCCGAACATTTTTCTTACCCTCTCGTTCTGACTGGAGTCAGTCGGTCCCGAATCATGGCTTCGATCGCGCCGGGTCTGATGGGCTGTCCGTGGACATTCGACCAGCAGTCGATGTCAATCAGGTACCGCGCCCTCAGGAGCCACGCGAGATTGGCGTACCGACGGTTGTCTTCATTGATGAGTTCGTCTTCCAGACTGTCGGAGTAATTGATCTCGACCGTCATGACCTGGTTGAACTTCTGCAGGATCTCGCGAATGCCCGAGGCCATCGGCTGCAGGTAGCGGATGTGCAGCGACGAGACTTTGATGCCGTCGCGGCGGCAACGCGTCACCGCCTCCTCGATCGCACCCCTGGTGCTTCCCCAGCCAACGATGAGGAGATCGCCGCCGTCCTCGTCGCCGAAGACCTTCGGCGCCTTCAGCGTCTTCTGGAAGGCGGCCAGCTTGAGACTCCGTGACCGGCATCCCTCCTGGTTGATGCCCGCGCCGTACGCGACACGTCCCTCCTTCGTGTGTGCGAGTCCGGTGAGGGTGTACATGCCGTTGGGCTGGCCGGGGATGGGTCGCTTCGACATCCCGGTCGCGTCATCCCAGTTGTACGGTATGGTCCCGCGGGGCACCGGGCTCTGATCGATGGGGGGTGCCAACCATTCCTTCTTGAACTCGGGCCTCGGGAAGCCCGCCTGTCCGGTGGCGAGATTGGCGTCGGTGAGCACCACGACCAGGGTTCGGAACGTCTCGGCGATCTTCCGCGCCGTGATCATGGAGTAGAAGCAGTCCTCGATGGTCGCCGGAGCCATGACGATCTTGGGAGCGTCGCCGGGCGTGCCGAAGATCGCCGCCAGCAGATCACCCTGCTCGACCTTGGTCGGGAGCCCCGTCGCCGGGCCTCCGCGCTGCACGTTGACGATCACCAGCGGAATCTCCGCCATGACCGAGAGCCCCATGAGCTCGGTCTTGAGCGCCATGCCCGGTCCTGACGTGATCGTGAC
>CAZPUV010000254.1:0-4218 GCA_964589805.1 uncultured bacterium
AGTGTTCCGTCCCCTCCACCTCGAATATCGCCTCGCGTTCTTCCCCCCGATCGACGAAACGAACCGCGACGCCGGCGGCAACACGCAGCACGTCCCCGGGGCGCAGTTTCTTCATGGGCCGCGCCCACGCCGCGAAGCGCCCGCCGCCGGTGTCGCGGACGAAGAGCACTTCGACTTCGAGGCCGTCGTCGCGGCGTGTCGCGAGCCGCGCGGGCACGACGCGCGTGCGGTTGAGAACGAGCACGTCCCCCGCGCACAGGAAATCCGGAAAGCGATCGAAGGTGGTGTGCACGGGTTCGCGCGACCCGTCCCGCGCCGCGACGAGCAGACGGCTCGCGCTCCGCTCGCGCGCGGGTTCCTGCGCGATCAGTTCCGCGGGGAGATGGTAGTCGAGTTCGTCGAGTCGCATGGGAGTCGGGAATTCTCGCGGGTCAGGTCGGTAGCGAGCCACTTCACCCGGCCACTCGCCGAGCCGCGCAACACTTCCTGCCATCTGAGCCGCTGCTCGGATGTCCGCGTGAAGTGGCATGCTACCGACCCCGCTCGGCCCCGCCGATGCGAGTTACAGCAGCCGCTGCGTGCCGTCCGGCGATGGAGCTGTCAACCCCAGGTGTGTGAGCGCCAGCGGGGTCGCGACGCGTCCGCGCGGCGTACGCTGCAGGAACCCCTGCTGAATGAGGAACGGCTCGTACACGTCTTCGAGCGTCTCCTGTTCCTCGCTCACCGCGACCGCGAGCGACTGGATGCCCACCGGACCGCCCCCGAAGTTGTTCACGATCATCTGCAGGATGCGGCGGTCCATCTCGTCGAGCCCCCGGTGGTCGACCTGCAGCCTCTGCAGCGCGAAATCCGCGGCTTCGCGGTCGATCGACGACTTCCCCTGCACCTGCGCGAAGTCGCGCGTTCGTTTGAGCAGCCGGTTGGCGATGCGCGGCGTGCCGCGCGAGCGGCGCGCGATCTCCTCCGCGCCGTCCTCGGACACCTCGATCTCGAGGATGCCGGCCGAGCGCTTGATGATCGTGCAAAGCTCCTCCGGCGAATAGAAGTCGAGGCGCATCACGACACCGAAGCGGTCGCGCAGCGGTGCGGTGATCATACCCGCGCGCGTGGTGGCACCCACCAGCGTGAACGGCTCGATGTTGAGCGTGTAGTGGCGCGCGTTGGGTCCCTTGTCCACGATGAGTTCGCACTTGAGCGAATCCATCGCCTGGTACATGTGCTCCTCGAGGATGCGCGGGAGGCGGTGGATCTCGTCGATGAAGACCAGGTGGTTGTGCTCGAGGTGGCTCAGCACGCCGAGCAGTTCGGCCGCGTTCTGGAACGCCGGCCCCGAGGTTGCCTTGATGGGGACTTCGAGCTCGTTGGCGATGATGTGCGCGAGCGTGGTCTTGCCCAGCCCCGGCGGGCCGTAGAGCAGCACGTGGTCGAGCGGCTCGCCGCGCTGGCGGGCCGCGTCGATGAAGACGCGCAGGTTCGCCTTGAGTTCGGTCTGCCCGACGAACTCGTCCAGCCGTCGCGGGCGCAGGAGCGCGTCGCTGCGCGCCTCTTCGGGGAGGTGCGCGGGGTTCGTCACGCGGTCGTTGTCGCCTGAATGCGCCATGGTCTACCCGCCGCTCGCGTAGCGCAGCGCGCGGCGCACCACCTCCTCCACGTTCACCGGCTCGTCCGCCTTCCACTCCATCCGGTCCAGCGCGCTCTCGGCCGCTCCCCGCGTCATGCCGAGCGATGTGAGCGCGAGCAGTACCTCCTCGCGTACGGCGAGCGCGGGCGGGCGTCTCTCCTCCACCGACTCGAACGCGTCCAGCTTGTCGGCCAGCTCCATCGCGATCCGCTCGGCCGTCTTCTTCCCGATGCCCGGGATCTTCGAGAGGAAAGCCGTCTCGCCGGAGCGGATGGCGCCCACGACGCGCGCCGCCGGGTGCTGCGACAGAACCGCGAGCGCGATGCGCGGCCCCACGCCGGAGACATCTATCAACTTGAGGAACAGATCGCGGTCCACGCGGTGCAGGAAACCGAACAGGCTCATGCGGTCCTCGCGCACCACCATGTGCGTGTGGAACACCACCTCGCCCTCCATGGGCGAGAGGGTCTCGCGGTCCTTCTCGGGGATGGACAGCTCGAAGCCGATCCCGCCGACCTCGACGACGCACGCCGGGTGCGCGGAGACCACGCGGCCGCGCAGGCGGCCGATCACGCGCGGCTCCAGTCGCGCCGCTTGAAGGCGTGGCACACCGCGATGGCGATGGCGTCGGACTCGTCCGCGCGCTCGGGCAGTTCCGCGAGCCGCAGCATCTTCCCCAGCATGTAGCTCACCTGGCTCTTGTCGGCGGCGCCGTTTCCCGTCACCGACTGTTTCACCTCACGCGCAGAATACTCGAAGATGGGGATTTCCGCGAGCGAAGCCGCAAGAATCGCCGCCCCGCGCGCCTCCCCCAGCACCAGGGCGCTCTTCGGATTCTTGCTGTAGAAGACGTCCTCGATGGCGAAGTGGGTGGGCTCGAACTCGCGGATCACGCGCTCGATGCCCGTGTAGATGGCGCGGAGCCGCTCGTAGCGCGAAGCACCGCGCTGGGACCGGATCGTTCCCGAACAGACATACGCGACCTCGTCCCCGGCGCCCGAGATCAGTCCGTAGCCCGTGCAGTTGCTGCCCGGGTCGACCCCGAGTATCCGGTAGGTCGCGGTCAAGGGGCCTCCACTGGCGCCGGTTGCGCCGTCCGCACCGTCATCCGTCCGCCCCCGACGCCCCGCATCGGCCGGGCCCCGCTAGCCCTGCAGGATCTCGTCGGGGATGTCGAAGTTCGCGCTGACGCGCTGCACGTCGTCGAGATCCTCCAGCGCCTCCACCAGACGGATCACCTTGCGCGCGTCTTCGCCGGAGAGTTTCACGGAGGTCCTGGGCACCCTCAGCACCTCGGCGGTTTCGTAGCCGAACCCCGCCGCCTTGAGAGACTCGCTCACCGAGGACAGTTCCGCCGGGTCGGTGTAGATCTCGTAGACCTCGCCCTCGTCGCTCACGTCCGACGCGCCCGCGTCCAGGGCCGCGGCCATCAGCTTGTCTTCGTCGCAGTTCTTCTTGTCGACGACCACGACGCCGCGCGTGTCGAAATTCCACGACACGCACCCGTTCTCGCCGAGACTCCCGTCGTTCCTGGTGAGGGCGTGGCGGACTTCACCGGTGGTCCGGTTGCGGTTGTCGCTCACCACATCGATGATCAGCGCCACACCCGCCGGTCCGTAGCCCTCGTACGAGAACTCCTCGAGCACCTGGCCCTCCAGCTCGCCGGTCCCCTTCTTGATGGCGCGCTGGATGTTCTCCGCCGGCATGTTGCTTTCCTTGGCGGTCTGGATGGCGAGGCGCAGGCGCGGGTTGCCCGCAGGATCGCCGCCACCCTGCCGGGCCGCGATGGTTATCTCGCGGATCAGTTTGGTGAAGACCCGGCCCCGTACGGCGTCGGTCTTCGCCTTCTTGTGCTTTATCTGCGACCACTTGGAATGTCCCGACATGCCCCGCTCACCACTCCTGCTCTACGGGTTCGCTGCGCGTCCCCGCCTACTTGTGTTGCGCCTCGAGCTGCGCCTTGTATTCGGCGATGACCTTCTCGGCCTGATCGCGCGGCACTTCTTCGTAGTGCGACAGTTCGCGCGTGTGCGAGCCGCGCCCCTGCGTCATGGAACGCAGGTGCGTCGAGTACTTGTAGAGTTCCGCCATGGGAACCTGCGCGCTGATCAACGCGAACTTGCCCTGGTTCTCCGTCCCCAGGATCTTGCCCCGGCGGCCGCTCAGGTCGCCCATCACGTCGCCCATGAACTCGTCGGGGACCTTGACCTTGAGGTTCACGATCGGCTCCAGGAGAATCGGGTCCGCCTTCTCCACCGCCGCCTTGAACGCCAGCGATCCCGCCGTCTTGAAGGCCTGCTCGGACGAGTCGACGGTGTGATAGCTGCCGTCGTAGAGGGTCGCCCGGACGTCGACCATCCGATAGCCGGCGATCACGCCCATCTCCATCGTGGCGACCACACCCTTCTCCACCGCGGGGATGAACTTCCCCGGCACCGAGCCGCCGACGACCGCGTCGACGAACTCGAACTGCTTGCCGCGCGCGAGCGGCTCGATGCGCAGCCACACGTCGCCGAACTGTCCGCGCCCGCCGGTCTGTTTCTTGTGCCGCCCCTGCGCCTCGGCCTTCCGGCGGATGGTCTCCTTGTACTGTATGG
>CAZPUV010000255.1:0-3779 GCA_964589805.1 uncultured bacterium
TCGCCGGTCTCCTGTGCGAGCGCCTGGGCCCGGACTACGCGCGCAGGTTCGAGACGCTGGCACCGAGGGGGGAACCGTGAACGAACTTTTCCCGCAGGCGTTGCATCCCATTTCCGGAGGTCACATGCATGAATAGCACCGGTATAGAATCCCTCCGCGCGCTCCTCGATCGCGACCTCGACTACGCCTGTGGACGCCTGCGCGACGAGTTCGCGACCATGGCGGGCCGGCGGATCCTGATCACGGGCGGCGGCGGCTTCCTCGGGTACTACATGGTACAGTCGATTCTGCACTGGAACGATCGAGCGCCGGCGGGGGAGCGAATCCAGGTGACCGTGTTCGACAACTACGCCCGCGGCGT
The DNA here is from genome assembly GCA_964589805.1 of uncultured bacterium. Taxonomy (GTDB): domain Bacteria; phylum Krumholzibacteriota; class Krumholzibacteriia; order WVZY01; family JAKEHA01; genus JAKEHA01. The sequence continues at coordinate 362 of CAZPUV010000255.1, forward strand.
TCCGGCCTGGCTGGAGTCGCTTCGCGCCCGCGGCGACCTGACACTGGTTCGCCACGACGTGCGCCACCCGCTCCCCGAACCGATGCCCGACTTCGAGTACATCGTCCACGCGGCCGGCATCGCGTCGCCGATCTACTACCGCGCCCACCCCCTCGAGACGATGGACGCCAACATCGACGGTCTTCGCCGCCTGCTCGACTACGCCCGCGCGCGCATCGACGCCGGACGAGATTTCGGTGGCTTCATCTTCTACTCGAGCAGCGAGATCTACGGGGATCCATCGCCGGACATGATTCCCACGCCGGAAGACTACCGCGGGAACGTGTCCTGCACCGGGCCGCGCGCCTGCTACGACGAGTCGAAGCGATACGGCGAGACGCTGTGCGTCGTGTACGCGCGCCACTACGGGGTGCCCGTAAGGATGGTGCGGCCGTTCAACAACTACGGCCCCGGGCTCAAGATCAGCGACCGGCGGGTGATTCCCGATTTCGCGCGCGACGTGATGAACGGACGCGACATCGTCATGCTTTCGGACGGCAAACCCATGCGAACCTTCTGCTACGTGGCCGACGCCGTGTGCGGCTACTACAAGGCCCTGGTCAAGGGCCGTCCCGGGGAGGCGTACAACGTGGGGATCGATCGCCCCGAGATCTCGATGCGCGATCTGGCGGAGCGGGTGGTAACCTGTGCGCGGGATCTGTTCGGCTACGCGGGCCGGGTGGTTGCGAACGTCTCCGAGGAGGCCGATTATCTGGTCGACAATCCCGGCCGCCGCTGCCCGGACATGACGAAGTCCCGGCGCGAACTCGGCTACGATCCCACGATCCTGATCGACGAGGGGCTGCGGCGAGCACTGGTGTGGTACCACTACCACCGCGAGGCGGAGGATCGCTGATGCGGGTGTCGATTGTCGGAGCGGGTTACGTGGGGCTCGTGACGGGGGTGTGCCTCGCCGATAGGGGGCACGACGTCGTGTGCGTGGAAAGCGACTCCTCGAAGGTGGAGTTGATCAACCGCGGCGAGCCGCCGTTCCACGAGGCGGGTCTCGCGGATCTGCTCGCGCGTCACGTCGGGAAGCGCTTCCGAGCCACGGGAGCGCTGGACGAGGCCGTGCGCGACACGGAGATCACCTTCATCGCCGTCGGCACCCCGTTCGACGGGCGGACGATCGATCTCGCACAGGTGCTCGCTGCGGCGGACGGAATCGGAGCGCTTCTGGCCGGCAAGGCCGGCCGCCACACCGTCGTGGTCAAGAGCACGGTGGTGCCGGGGACGACGGCCGGCGTCGTGCGCGAGCGGCTCGAGCGGACTTCGGGCAAGCACGCGGGTCGCGACTTCGGCCTGGGAGCGAATCCGGAGTTCCTGACCGAAGGCCAGGCCGTCGGTGACTTCATGCACCCGGATCGCATCGTGATCGGGGGCATCGACCCGGAGACCATCGAGACGCTGGCGGAACTGTACCAGGGCTTCGGCGACGCTCCGCTGGTGCGCACGAATCCGAGCACCGCGGAGATGATCAAGTACGCGTCGAACGCGCTTCTGGCCGCGATGATATCGTTCTCCAACGAGATCGCGGACCTGTGCAGCGCCGTAGGGGGCACAGACGCGCGCGACGTGATGGCCGGCGTGCACGAGTCCGCGTACCTGACGCTGGCCGGCGACGGCGCGAGGAAACGCGCGCCGATCGCGAGTTTCCTGGAAGCGGGGTGCGGCTTCGGGGGCAGTTGTCTGCCCAAGGATGTGAACGCCCTGGTGGCGCACGGGCACGCCCTGGCGGTGGAGATGCCGTTGCTGCGAGCGGTCATGGACGTGAACGACCGGCGGCCCGCGCGCGTGCTCGCACACCTGCGCCGCCACTTTCCGGCGTTCGAGGGCCGGCGCTTCACCGTGCTCGGTCTGGCCTTCAAGCCCGACACGGACGACGTCCGCGAATCGCCGGCGTTTCCCGTGATCCGGGGGCTCGTCGAGGCCGGGGCCGTGGTGGCGGCGCACGACCCCGTGGCCAACGAAGCGGCCCGTCGCGTGCTGGGCGATCTCGCCGTTCGCTACTGCGATGGGCTCGCCGAGGCGGTCGAGGGCGCGGAAGCCGTGATCATCGTGACGCGGTGGCGCGAGTTCGAGGTCCTCCCGGACCTGCTGGCGGGCGCCGTCCCCGCACCGCTCGTCTTCGACGGCCGGCGCATGCTGGATGGTTCCGCCGTCGAGCGTTACGACGGCATCGGATTGTAGGCAATCAACCGGGCGCTCGCACGCCCGACGGAGTGGTCATGAAAGTCGTTCTCTTCTGCGGTGGACAGGGGATGCGGATCCGGGAGTACTCGGAGGACGTACCCAAGCCGATGGTGCCGATCGGTTACCGCCCCATTCTGTGGCACGTGATGAAGTACTATGCGCACTGGGGGCACAAGGATTTCATCCTGTGCCTCGGTTACAAGGCGGATGTGGTCAAGAACTACTTCCTCAACTATGACGAGTGTCTGTCGAACGACTTCACCATGTCCGGCTCGCGAATCGAACTCGCGAACAGCGACATCGACGACTGGAAGATCACGTTCGTCGACACGGGGCACAATGCCAACGTGGGCGAGCGCCTGCGCGCCGTGCGCGAGCATCTCGAGGGGGAGGAGACCTTCCTCGCGAACTACAGCGACAACCTGACCAACGTCCCGCTCACGGAGATGATCGGCGATTTCCAGCGGGGCAGCAAGGTGGCGAGCTTCCTCTGCGTGCGTCCGAGCCAGAGCTTCCACCTGGTCAGGCTCGACGGGCACAACGTCGTCAGCGACATCACCCACGTGTCCGGGGCGGATCTGCGCATCAACGGGGGTTACTTCGTCCTGCGGCGTGAGATCTTCGACTACATGAAGCCCGGCGAGGAGCTGGTCGAAGAGCCGTTCAAACGCCTGGTGGAAGAAAAGCGGCTCGGCGCGTATCGTTACGACGGCTTCTTCGCGTGCATGGACACGTTCAAGGAGCGCCAGGTGCTCGACGATCTGTGCACGCGCGGGGAAGCACCCTGGGAGCTGTGGAACCCGAAGAGGAACAAGTGAAAGCGATTTCCCTCAACGACGTAGGCTCCGTGCTGTGCCTGGGAGCCCACAGTGACGACATCGAGATCGGTTGCGGGGGCACGATGCTGCGGCTGCTCGCCGCCAATCCGGCCGCCGCGATCCACTGGGTCGTGTTCAGCGCGCACGGGCAGAGGGCTCGCGAAGCCGAAGCGGCCGCGGCCCGGTTCCTCTCCCGCGCGGGCGAGCGCACCGTGGAACTGCACCAGTTTCGCGACGGTTTCTTTCCGTCCGAGCAGGCGAAGATCAAGAGCTACTTCGAGGAGCTCAAGGGCCGCGTCGGCGCCGACCTCATCTTCACGCATCAGCGCGACGATGTGCCGCAGCAGGGCGCGGCTGTCGGCGCCCTT
>CAZPUV010000255.1:3789-4102 GCA_964589805.1 uncultured bacterium
ATCTGCACCAGGATCATAGAATCGTGTGCGAACTCACCTGGAATACGTTCCGGGACCACGCCATCCTCGAGTACGAGATCCCCAAGTGGGACGGTGATCTCGGGCGGCCCAACGTGTACGTGCCCCTCGAGGCCGCGCACGCCGCCGAGAAGATCTCCATCCTGATGGAGTGTTTCGGAACCCAGGCCGACAGGGGCTGGTTCGACGAGGAGACGTTCACGGGTCTCTTGCGGCTGCGGGGTGTGGAGTGCCGCGCCCCGTCGCGTCGCGCCGAGGCGTTCCACGGGCGGAAGGTGATCCTGTGACAACCGCG
>CAZPUV010000256.1:0-4034 GCA_964589805.1 uncultured bacterium
GACATCGGCGTTGCGACGAGTGCGGTCGCCGATGCAGTCGCCCCGTCGACGCTCAGCCGCGCCCACGGCATCAGGGCGTCGAGGTCCCGCGCGTGTGTCTTCACCGCGTTGCGCAGCACGTCCGCCGCCACGAGCACTTCGCGGCGGGGTGACTCGCTCCCGCCCGCGACGACGTGCGCGCAATCCGACGCCGCTCGCGCCGCGGATTCAAGCTCCGTCATGCGCGTGGCCCACCCGGCCGGTGTGGCGGGCGGTTGCGCGACCAGCGACATCACGACACTCAGCGCCTCGTCCAGTCCGCGGACCTCGGCGACGCCGGCGCCGTGACGATCGGCCGCCGTGTGCGCGGCCTCGCGCAGGAGCAGGGCCGCATCTTCGATGCCCGTCAGCGCCACCGGCAGCGGCACCGGCTTGTCGATCATCTCCTCGCACGCGTTGGCGAGGGCGAGCAGCGCGCCCGCCAGGTTTCCGCTGTCGACCGACGACACGTACTGCGGCTCGAGCGCGCGGCCGTCGCGGGTGTCGTACCAGTTGTAGAGATGACCGCGATGGTGCTTGAGTCCCTTCACCGATCGAATGGTCGCCTCGAGGCGCTCCACCAGACCGAAGATGCCGATCCAGCCGAAGTCGCGGGCGGACACCGCCGAGAGCAGGTAGAGGCCGATGTTGGTGGGTGACGTGCGCTGCGTCACGACCGGCACCGGCGTTTCCTGGAAGTTGTCGGGCGGCAGGTTCATGCTCTCCGACGCCACGAATGTCTCGAAGTACATCCACGTGCGGCGGCCGATCAGGCGCAGCGTGAGCGCTTCTTTACGAGTGAGCGCAACCTCGCGAGTCTCGTGGCCCGGGGCACTGATCCAGCGCGCGATCAGGGGCGCCAGCGACCAGAGTGCGAGGAAGGGAAGTGCTACCAGCCAGGCCTCCGGCCGCCCACCCGCCGCGACCGCGACCGCGCCGGCGACGGCGAGCACGAGCCCCCACACCATGCTTCGATAGAACCCGCCCAGGGTCACCGGGGCCAGCGACGCAGCCTGCGCCGCGGGACGCCATTCCAGCATCAGGCGGTGTGTCACGTAGAGGCGCGTGAGGGTCCGGACGATGGCGTCGGCCATCAGCCACGCCTGGTGGGCCATCATCGTGAGAGTGAGACCGGTCTGCGCGACCGCCGACCGGAAGTCGCGGACCACGGCGCGAAGGTGGCGGCGCTTCGAAGCGCCCGGCACGCGCGACGTGACCCCGGCGAGCGCGGGAAGGAACTGCGGAATCGCGATGACGGCCACCACGAACATCGCCCACAGGACCGGCGGCGACCCCGGCCACACCCAGCCCGCGATCAGGGTGAGGAAAGCGGCCGGCATGGACAGGCTGCGCCGCAGGTTGTCGATCATCTTCCAGCGCGCGATCGCAGGCAGCGGCTCGCGCATGATCCAGGGGAGCAGCTGCCAGTCGCCCCGGGTCCAGCGGTGACGGCGCGCGCACGCGGCGAGGTAGTGCCGGGGTGCCGACTCGAAGAACTCGATGTCGGTCACCAGACCGGCGCGGGCGAAGAGTCCTTCGAAGAGATCGTGGCTGAGCAGCGCATTCTCCGGCACGCGCTCCGCGAGCACCGCCTCGAAAGCGTCGATATCGTAGATCCCCTTGCCGACGTACGAACCCTCGTCGAACAGGTCCTGGTAGACGTCCGACACGGCCGCCGCGTAGGGATCGATCCCCGTCACGCCCGAGGACAGGCGCTGAAAGTGGGAGGCCGTGCGTCGGGGGAGGGGAGCGGTCACCCGCGGCTGCAGCACGCCGTAACCCTCCACGACCCGCTTCTTCTCCGGATCGATCCGCGGCCGGTTGAGCGGATGCATCATCGTTCCGACCAGGCGCGCGACCGCGCCGCTCTCCAGGCGCGTGTCGGAATCGAGGGTGACGACGTAGCGGACACCTTCCGGCACGGGGGGCGCATCCGCCGTCGCAAGGAAGGTCGTGTCGGTCGCGCCGCGCAGCAGAGCGTTCAGTTCGTGCAACTTGCCGCGCTTGCGCTCCCATCCCATCCACACGCCCTCGCTCTCGTTCCAGCAGCGGCGCCGGTGGAACACGAAGAAGCGATCACCGCCACCGGGCGCCTGGCCGTGGAGCGCGTTCAGTCGCGCGATCCCTTCGCGGGCCGCGGTGAGGATGTCGTCATCGCCGGGAACGTGTTCGGTGGGCGCGTCGGCCCAGTCGGAAACGAGGGCGAAGCGGATGTCACCGTCCGCGTTGGCGAGGTAGTGGACCTCCAGCCTCTCGATCTGCTCTTCGACGTCGTCGCGCCCGGAGAGAATGGTCGGAACCGCCACCATGGTCCGGCATTCCTCCGGGATCCCGTCGGCCCATTCCAGCCTCGGGAGCACGCCGGGCTTGAGGATCACGGTGATGGCGCGGTAGAGAATCGCGATCGCGAGTTCCGAAGCGGGAATCAGCGCGAGCAACCCGAGCACGACGAGCCCGGGCACCGACAATCCCGCGAGTGCCGCCGTCACGAGTGGCACCGCGAGAATCGCCGCGGTGAATACCGCGAGCGCCCCGAAGAAGCCCGGTGTTGCCGCGTCCACGAACGCGCGCATAATCCGGAGCTTCAAGTTGGGGCGGAATCCGATCGCGCGCTCGAACTTCCGCCGGCCGTCGCCGACGAGGTAGAACCCGGGGTCGAAGCGTCGCGCGTCGACGTCCGCCCCGTCGGCGGCGGCCACGCGCGCGGCCCGGGCGTGGGCCAGCGCCTCCCCGGTGATCTCCAGCTCCCGCCGCCGGGCGCGCCGCGCGAGCTTCTCGATGGCGTTGCGGTATCTGTCGCGGCTGACGAAGTCCATCGCCCCGAAGTCACTGCCGGCGCGGAGTGCCTGGTCCACGAGGCTCACGCTTTCGAAGAACACCGGCCAGTCGAGCGCCGATACCACCCGCATGCTCGTGATGATGTTGCGGACGGTCACCGCCATCGAGGCGTGGCGCTGGTGCTCGATCAGCACGATCTCCTCGGGCGTCATTCCCTGCTCGGCGAGGCGCTCGTGGAGCAACGCCAGCGCGGGTGTCCCCGCGGGATCCTGGTCGCGCAGGCGCTGGACCAGTTCCACGGCGAAGGCCGTGGCCAGGCGCGACTGCCGGTCCCGTTCCAGCATCGTGGACAGCGATGGCACGGCGCGCCCGCCCCGGGCGAGGATCTCATCCGCAATCGCGTCGGCCTCCCTGCGGAGCGTGCGCTCGTGCACCATCACTTCGGCGATGCGCCGCAGGTTCTCCACGTAGGTGACGCGCAGCGTGATCGGCACGGCCCACAGCTCGCCGATCATCAGCGGTCGTTCCGTCTGGTACGCGGCTACGAAGCGCCGGAGCATCTCGGGGTCGAAACGGCTGTCGGTGTGCGCGATGAAGGCCCAGGCGATGCCGTACACGCGGGGGTACCCGGCGAGCGGGCCTTCCGCGAGTTTGGGCAGTTCGTTGTAGAAGCCGACGGGCAGGTCGTGACGGATCTGGCGCAGCTGTTCTTCGACCACGAAGAAGTTGTCGACCAGCCATTCCGCCGCGGGGGTGATCCAGTGCTCTTCGCGCACGGCCGTGGCGATGATGCCGTTCGCTTCGCGCAGGACGGCGCCGTTCTCCTCGACGCGCGACAGCAGGGGGCGTCCGGCCCGGCGCCCGCGCGTGATGTGCTGGGCCGCCGCGAGGCTCCTCGCGTGTTGCTCGAGTCGCTCGACGCCGAAGATCTCGGAACGAATCGGTTCCTCGGGCGGGTCGTGCCGGGACGAGCGCAGCGGGCGCACCCTGGCCACGGGTCAGCCCTGCCTGCCGGCGCTCAGGGTGCTGCGGCCGAGAGCATGGCGCCCCGTGCGGGGCGATGGGATCGGCGCTCGAGATCGCCCCGCGGGTGAACACGCTTTGTACATACAGCGAACAGTCGGCGGCCGGTGATTGTCTTCAAGTCGTGGGCTCGGGAAGGTGCCGGACCGCGCCCTGCGGCGCGCCCTTGCCACTTCCGTTTAACCGAATATAGCGGAACGGGATACCGCTGTCTT
>CAZPUV010000257.1:0-4017 GCA_964589805.1 uncultured bacterium
GGATCGCGATCACGCCGCCGCGGAATCCCTGGGTGGCCATGGTTGCTCTCTCCCCCTCGAAACTGTGAAGCGACGGCATGGCGCCCGATCTCCCCGTTCTCCCCTTCGCGCAGGCACCGCCACCGTTGACGGCGCGATTCTAGTCCTCCCCGCTCTCCCGCTTCAATGAGAACCGGGTGGCTTCCCGGGGCGTCCTGGAACGGCACGATGGTTGCTCGGTCTTCCCTGGAGTTCCTCGACGTGAGACGGTCCACCCCCGCCCGGCCTTTCGCCGCAGGCGGCAGAACCGTCGTAACTGATTGCGGGAAGTAACCATGACGTTACGCATTCCCCGGATTCGAATCCCGGGCCGCCGCCGGGGCTGGCCGCGCTGGTGGATGCTGCCCATTCCGGGCGTGGGATTCGCGGCACCGGCGCTGGAGGGAGCGCGGGCATGAAGCGCTCGGTTGCTGCAGTGAGTCTGGCGCCCTGCACGGCGGGACGGCGGATTGCCATCGCCGCATTCGCGATTCTCGCGGTGGCCGCGGTAGCACTGCAGGTGCTGGCCTGACACGTTGCAGCAATTGATCATGGAAGCGGTGCAGTCGATTGTAGTATAATGAGTTAAGCCGCGTCGGCGCGGGGCCGGCCGATCATGCGTGCCGGTCTGCAAAGGGTGCCCGGAACCGCCATCATGCGCGGTGTCTTCCGCGCCCGGCGCGGCTCAAAACAGGAGAAGCGGGATGCGCTAACGCGCGTCCCGCTTCTCGTTTTCCGGGGGTTTCCCTTCCCCCCCGTCAGAGCCCGGATTCCCCGACCCCGGCGGGGCCCCGCGACCGGGCCACGACTCCCTGCCACCACGCCCTCAGTTGTTCGCCGAGGACGTAGTACGCGGGCAGCACCAGTAGAGTCAAGAACGTCGAGCTGATGAGCCCGCCCATCACCGCGCGCGCGAGCGGGTAGTACTGCGCGTTCGCGATGTGCGTGCCCCCGATGGCCATGGGCAGGAGGCCGAGCACGGTGGTCATCGCGGTCATGAGGATGGGCCGGAGCCGTTCGCGTCCGCCCTCCATGATCGCCTCCTCCATGGGCATCCCCTTCTTGCGCAGGTTGTTCACGTGATCGATGAGAACGATGCCGTTGTTCACCACCACCCCGATCAGGATCACCACGCCGATCATGGCCATGAGCCCGAACGAGGTGCCGGTGAGTGCGAGGAGCCAGATGACACCCACCGCCGCGAGCGGGAGGCAGGTCATGATGACGAGCGGGTGCATGTACGACTCGAACAGCGCCGCCATCACGAAATAGACGCACAGGATGGCCAGCAGCGCGTTGATGAGCATCTGCTGCTGCTGCGCGTTCCGCTCCTCTATGCGCCGGTTGAACGACCAGGTGTAGCCGGGCGGGAGCGTCATGTTGTTCATCACGGCGGTGACTTCCTTCAGGAGATCGCTGAAGTCCTCGCCTTCGTAGAGTCCTCTGACACTCACGATGGTGCGCTGGTTGTCGCGCTCGATCTGTGTCGGCCCGCGCGTCTCGTGCAGGGTCGCCACCGAACCGAGCGTGATCTCCTTGTCGTCCATCATGCCGACGAGCAGGTTGTTGAGGTTGTAGAGGCCCACCTGGTCGTCGGGGTCGAGGCTGATCGACATCGGCACCTCGCGGTCCGCGCCCCGGAACCGCGACAGTTCGATCCCGCGGAAGGTCAGCCCCATCACCGAGGCCACGTCGTTGGCGGTCAGGTTGTAGCGCGACACCAGGTCGGGATCGAGCGCGATCTTGATCTCCTCGCGCCCGGTCTCGACGCTGGTCTTGAGGTCGGTCAATTCCTTGATGTACCCGAAGCGCCGCTTGACCTCGACGGCCAGGTCCTCCAGGACGATCTTGTCGTCGCCGAACAGGTTGACGGACATGTGCTGGGCGCCGCCCGCGCTCTCTCCGCTGTCCTCGCCCATCTGCAGGGTCAGCCCCGCGATGGGCGGAATGATGCGGCGCAGGTCCTTGCGCTTCTGCTTGAGCTGCTCGCGGCCGAGGTACCTGTCCTTGAAATAGACGGTGGTGGCGGCGTCGTTGTCCGCGTAGTAGCTGTAGATGGTCTCGACCTCGAGCGAGTCCCGCCTGGCCTCGATGGCGGCCTCCACCTGGCGCACGAGTTCGTTCGTCTCGCGGTAGGTGAGATTGTCGCTGAACTCGTACTCCATGTAGATGCGCTCGATCAGCATGGAGTCGTCGTCCTGCGGACCCTTGAGGCCGATCACCTTCACACCCGCCACCGTCAGCAGGAGTGTGGCCGTCACGATGCCGAGGGTCCAGCGCGGGTGGCGGAACGTGGTCCACCGGAGGGTGCGCACGTAGCGCTTCTCGACGGCCGCGAAGAACCGCGACTCGCTCACCTCGCGGGGTTTGCGGAGCCGCGACGACAGGAACGGAATGAACGTGAGCGACACGATCAGTGAAAACACGATCGACACCGCGATCGTTATCCCCACCGACGACAACCATACGAAGATCTCGTCGTTCTCCGATCCGAACACGATGGGCGCGAACACGATGACCGTGGTGAGCGTGGAGGCGACCACCGCCGTCGCCACTTCGTCGGCCCCCTTGACCGCCGAGATGCGCGATTCCTCGCCCCGGTTCTGGTGGCGGTAGATCGACTCCAGCACGACGATCGCGTTGTCCACCAGCATGCCCACGCCGAGCATCAGTCCCATCATGGTCAGCATGTTGAGCGAGCGTCCGCTGAAATACAGGAACGCGAGCGTGCAGATGAGCGAGAACGGGATGGAGATCGCGATGATCAGCGTGGTCGTCACCCGCCGCAGGAAGAAGTACAGAATCGCGATGGCGAGGAAACCGCCGATGATACCGGCATCGCGCAGCCCGCGGATGCCGTTGAGGATCTCCTTCGACTGGTCGAAGAACAGGAGGACGTTGATCCCCTCCAGCGCCGGGTCCCGGTTCATCTTCTCCATGGCCACGTGGACGCGGCGGGCGACGTCGACGGTGTTGGCGTTGCTCGCCTTCTGGATCCAGAACGCCACCGCCTGCTCGCCGTTCAGGCGCCGGCCGAACGTGAGCGACGGCTCGCCGTAGTACACGTCCGCGATGTCCTTCAGGCGCAGCCCCTCGGGGCTTACGACCAGATTCTCGACGTCCTCGATGCGGCTGAAACTCCCGATGGACCGCACCGAGTAGCGGATCCCGTCGGCGGTCACCTCGCCGCCCGACGCACTCGCGTTGGCGCTCTGCAGCAGGGCGAACACGTTCCCCACGTCCACGCGATGCGCCTTGATCTTGTCGAGCAGGAGGTAGATCGAGATCTCCTTGGGCTCGACGCCGTGGATGAACACGTTGCCCACGCCCTCGATGCGCTTGAGGGGATTGAGAATCGAGCGTTCGATGATGTCGTAGCTGCCCGAGAGGTCGCGGCCGACCGCCGAGATGCGCCCCTCCAGGATCGGAATGTCGTTGGTGTCGAACGTGAACACCTGCATGTGCTGGATGTCCGACGGCAGGTCGGACCGTATCTGGTCGAGTTTCTCCTTCACCTCCATGCGCAGCACACCCACGTCGCGCCCCCACTGGAACTCCACGCCCACGAAGGCACCGTCGGGCTGCGTGTTGGACTGGATCCGGCGCACGTTGCCCAGGGTGGCGAACACTTCCTCCACCGGCTTGACGATGTGGCGCTCGATGTACTCGGGGTGCGAATTGGGATACGGGATGAACACGCCGATGAACGGGAACTCGAGGTGGGGCAGGAACTCGATGGGGAGCTTCATCGACGCGATGCCGCCGAGTGACAGGAGCGTCACCAGGCCGATCATCACGAGCACCGGCTTGCGGACGGACATCTCGTGCAGCCGCATCGGGTCCTCCCTATTCGCCCCGGGTGATGACGGCGTACAGCGACGGGATGACGAACAGCGTGAGGAAACTCCCCACGACCAGGCCGCCGATCACCGTGAGCGCCATGGGGGCGCGCACTTCCGCGCCCTCCCCCAGCCCGAGCGCCATGGGCAGGAGGGCGAG
>CAZPUV010000258.1:0-4001 GCA_964589805.1 uncultured bacterium
GGAGTCGGTGCGGGGAACGTTCATCGTGGCCGGATCGTATGTCTGAACCTTGTGGATCGGCAAATCCTTCCTGCCGGATGGCACAGCAAGAAAAGAGCCAACCGGTGCCGCGCCAGCGGTCTACCCGGCGGCCGAGGCGCGCCCGTCCAGTGCGTCGCGGATGCCGTCACCGACGAGATTGAGCGAGATGACGGCGAGTGTTATCGCGGCGGCCGGGAACGCGCTCACCCACCAGGCGCTGGCCAGGGCGTCGCGGCCCTCGAACACCATCGAACCCCAGCTCGGCGTGGGCGGCTGGATTCCGAGTCCGAGGAACGACAGGGACGATTCCAGCAGGATCACCGTGCCGGCATTCAGCGTCGCCGCGACCACCACATGTCCGACGGCGTTGGGAAGAATGTGCCGCGTGACGATCCGCGACCGGCCCACGCCGGCCGCCACGGCCGCCTCGACGAATTCGCGCGTGCGCATTCTCCGCACCTCACCACGGACGATGCGCGCGATTCCCATCCAGCTCGTCGCCGCGATGAGCAACGCCAGCGAGAACGGCCCCGGCGGGATGAAGGCGACCGCCGCGAGCAGGAGGAGCAGGCGCGGGAACGAAAGCATCCCGTCGACGAGGCGCATGAGCGCGTCGTCGAGTCGATCGCGCGCCATGCCCGACACGGCGCCGAGCGCGGTTCCGAGGACCACGGCGAGCAGAATCGACAGCGCGCACACACCGAAGGAAGCGCGTCCCCCGTGGACGACACGCGCCCACACGTCGCGCCCGAACCGGTCCGTGCCCATCGGATGATCGGCACCGGGCGCCGCGTAGCGGGTGAGGGAGGGGGTTGTGAGTTCCGTGGGATCGGCACCGGCCACGAACGGCGCAAGAAGGGCCGCGCAGGCGAGTGCGAGCAGGACGACGAGCGCGCTCATCGCCGCCCGATTGCCCGCGAACCGCCTGCGGAGCGGCGTGCCCGCGTCGCGCGCCGACCACAGCGCGCCCGCGTAGAGCACGAGCGCCGAGGCGAACGCCGTCGCGTGGTCGGCGGCGTCGAGTTCGCCCCACACGCGTATCCTCGCCAGTACGACCGCGACGACGAGATAGAAGAACGCGCCCAGAACGGCGGTCACGCCGCGGCGAGCACCGCGACCCAGCGGAATCCATGCAACCGTCCGGGCGTCCATGGCCTCACGCCCTCCCTTCGCGGTCCATCCGCGTCACGCGCGGATCCGCCCAGGCCGCGGCAACGTCGGCGGCGAAGTTGCCGAGGATCACCACGACGGCGCCGATGAGATTCACCGCGAGGACGACGGGATAATCGCGCGCATAGATCGATTCCACCATCAGCGATCCCATTCCCGGCCACGCGAACACCGCCTCCACGATGACGGCCCCCCCCACGAGAAACGGCGCGCTCAAGCCCGCAACGGTGATCAGCGTCCCCATCGCGCTGCGGAACGCGTGGCGCCACACCACGAGGTTCTCCGGCAGCCCCTTGGCGCGCGCCGTGCGCACGTAGTCCTCGCCGAGCGCGTCGATCAGACTTCCGCGCGTGTAGCGCGCGAACCCGGCCGCGCTCGCTACGCCGAGAACGATCACGGGCATGACGATATGGCGCGCGCGATCCAGGATCATCTCCAGTCCGTGCGCGTCCAGTCCCGGTGTGGCCATGCCGGATGTCGGCAGCCACGACCGATCGATGGCGAACGCGGTCATCAGGAGGTAGGCGAGGTAGAAGGGCGGAACCGCGTAGAGACCCACGGTGATGAGGGAGAGCCCCCGGTCGAGCGGGCCGTGCCGGCGGCGCGCCGCCAGAGCGCCGGCCCAGACTCCCAGGACGATCTGCACGACGAGCGCGAGCGCGGACAGCAGAAGCGTACGCGGAAGCGCTTCACCGACGATGTCGCGGACGGGGCGGTGGCTGGAGAGGCTGGAGCCGAAATCGCCCGTCGCCACACCCGCCACCCAGCGCCCGTACTGAACCGCGATGTTGTCGTCCAGGCCGAGGGTGCGGCGAATCCGTTCGAGGTCAGCGGGCTCGACACCGGGCCCGGCGAGCCGGGACAGGGGATCCCCGGGCGCGACGTGCAGAATCGCGAAGGTGATCGTCAGCGTGATCGCGACGAGAATGACGGCGTGCAGTGCGCGGCGGGCGAGATACCGGGTCATATCGGCGTTCGACGCGACAGCCGGATCGGCGCGGTGCGCCACCGGCCCGCGCTATGAATCCATCGGAACGGCGACGATCGGGTTGCGGTTGGCCGTCGCCTCGTCCAGCCTGCGCACCGGCGTGCGCGTGGGCGCGGACGTGAGTGTCGCCGGCGATTCGACCGCCTCCCGGGCGATCGCGAGGAGCGCCTCGGCGAACCGGTCGAGCGTCTCCTTGCTCTCGGTCTCGGTCGGTTCCACCATCAACGCCTCGGGCACGGTCAACGGAAAATACACCGTGGGTGCGTAGAATCCGAAATCCAGGAGCCGCTTCGCCACGTCGAGCGTTCGGACACCGTGTTTCTTCAACGGCTCTCCGGTCGCGACGAACTCGTGCATGCACCGCTCGCCATACGGAATCGGATACGCGGGCGCGATACGTTTCGCGAGGTAGTTCGCGTTCAGGATCGCGGTGGAACTCGCGCGCCGGATGCCGTCCGCACCCAACCGCGTGATGTAGGTGTACGCACGCAGGTAGATGCCGAAGTTGCCGAAGAACGAGTGCAGGGCGCCGACGGTCTGCGGCCGGTCGTAGTCGAGGCGGTACACGCCGTCGCGTTCCACGACGCGCGGCACGGGCAGGAAGCGCTCGAGATGGGGTTTCACCGCAACCGGCCCCGATCCGGGACCGCCCCCGCCGTGCGGGGTCGAGAACGTCTTGTGCAGGTTGAAGTGCATCATGTCGAAGCCGAAGTCCCCTGGGCGCGCGTGGCCCATGAGCGCGTTCATGTTGGCGCCGTCCATGTAGCACAGGCCGCCCTTGCGGTGCACGGCCTCCACGATCTCCTCGATGTGCGTCTCGAACAGACCCAGCGTGTTGGGCACGGTGAGCATGAGCACGGCGACGTCATCGGTGAGCACGCTGTCGAGCACGTCCATGTCCACGCGCCCGTCCTTGCCGGAACGGAACGTGAGCGTCTCGAATCCGGTGATCGTGGCCGTGGCCGGGTTGGTGCCGTGCGCGGAGTCGGGAACGAGCACCTTTCGGCGCGATTCGCCGCGGTCGGCGAAGTAGGCACGCGCGAGCAGGAGCCCGGTCATTTCGCCCTGGGCGCCCGCCGCGGGCTGCAGCGTCACCGCGTCCATGCCCGCGATGGCCGCCAGTTCCCTCTCCAGCGCGTGCATGACCGCGAGCGCCCCCTGCACGTCGGCGTCACTCTGCTCGGGGTGCAGCCCCGCGAATCCAACCATGGCGGCGACGACCTCGTTGACCTTGGGGTTGTACTTCATCGTGCAGGAACCGAGCGGGAACAGATCCTTGTCGACGTGGTGGTTGCGGGTCGAAAGATCCACGTAATGGCGCATCACCTGCGGCTCGCTCACCTCGGGGAGACCGATGCGCCCCTGGCGCAGGTACTCCGCGGGGATGTCGCGGGGTGCAGCCGTGGCGTGCGAGGCGATGTGATACCCGTGCCGGCCCGGCCGGCTCTTTCCATAGATCGTTCCGGAGAAATCCTGGCTCATCTTCAACCCACCTTCACCATCGCGGCGCGCTTGAGCACCGCGCAGAAACGCTCGAAGTCCTCGTCCTCGTGCTTCTCGGTGACCGCTACGAGCAGCAGGTTGCTCGCGGCCGCGCCGAAGTAGCGCGAGAGCGGAATACCGGCCAGGATCCGCTCCTCGCGTGCGGCCGCGACCACGGCACTCGCATCCGTCGGGCACGCGATCACGAACTCGCGGAAGAACGGCGCCGCGTACCTGCGCGAGTATCCGTCGCAGGCCGTGACTGCGTCGGCGAGCTTGCGCGCTCGCTCGTGACACACGCGGCCCAGTTCGGCGAAGCCGTGTTCGCCGAGCAGGCTCA
>CAZPUV010000259.1:0-3974 GCA_964589805.1 uncultured bacterium
AGCTTGGATAGAGTGTCAAACCAGTTGACCAGCCGTAGGGCACCACGACGCGCAGCGCATAAGCGGGAATCCCCAGCACCCGCGGCAGGATCTGCTGGAGGTAGTAAGGCGCCTGGTGCGAGACGTGGAGTGTCACGCGCCCGTCCGCGAAGTCGGCGAGTGTGGCGTGCGTCTCCATGGGCACGTGCGTGCTGCCCGCGTAGTAGAAGACGTCCTCGCGGGTGTACTCGCACGCCGCCAGGGCGGCCGCGACGTCTCCGAATTCGAGGGCCACCACGCGGTGCGCGTTGCCCGCGAACTTCTCCGACTCGTGGAGTCTCACGCGTGCGGCGAACGCTTCTTCGACGGAGAGCACGGTGGGGAGGCGCGTGTACGACACCTCGATCAGGTCCAGCGCGCGCTGGGCGATCGCTTCCGTTTCCGCGCAGACGGCGGCCACGGGCTCGCCGACATGGCGCACCCGCTCGACGGCCAGCGCGGTTTCGTCCTGATGGACGGGGAGGATGCCGTAGCGCACGGGGAGGTCGGCGCCCGTAATGACCGCATGCACGCCCGGGAGCGCGCGCGCGCGGCTCGCGTCGATCGTCTCGATTCTGCCGTGGGCGATGGGACTGCGCTTGAGCTTGCCGAAGAGCATCCCCGGCAGGCTCATGTCGTCCGCGTACGTGGCCCGGCCCGTGACCTTGGAGTAGGCCTCGACCCGCGGCCCGCGCCCGCCGACGACGCTATGAGCCGGACTCTTCCGCGATTCGTGCGCTTCGCTCATAGGCTTCGAGAATCTTCACGAATCCCGTGCACCGGCAGATGTTGCCGGAAAGCTCTCTTCGAGGATCGATGTCCTCGCCGGCCGCGCGCCGGCCGAGGATGTGATGGAACATGACCGCCATGCCCGGCGTGCAGTAGCCGCACTGCGAGGCACCCGCCTCCGCGAACGCGGTGCGCAACGCCACGGCGAGCGGCCCCTCGAGCCCCTCGACCGTCGTCACCGACTGCCCCTCGCACAGCCGGGCCAGTGTCAGGCAGGACAGCACCGGAACATCGTCGACGAGAACCGTGCACGCGCCGCACTCGCCCTGTTCGCATCCGAACTTGGTTCCTGTCAACCGGAGGTCTTCGCGCAGCACCTCGAGAAGCGTGCGCTCGGCCGGCACGAGAATCTCGCGCGGCATTCCGTTCACAGTGACTGTGATGGTCCGTGCCGTCAACGGGGACACCCCTGGAATATGCCGAGTATCTCGCTTTCCGTCAAAAGGCGCCTCGAATTCTTGGCGGCCTCCAGGATGGCGCGCACCGCCTCGGGACGGGCCTCGTAGCCGCGCGTCTCCAGCCAGTGAACCACGTTCGATGCACCACTCATCGGTCCGATCTCGATCTGCTGCCCGCGCCCGACCCAGCCGGCGGGAACGCTCGAGTATATCCGATCGGCCAGCCACTCCTGGCCCATCCGCCTGGCCTTCAGTACCGCCGATGCGTGGACGCCGGTGCAGGTTCGGAACGCGTCGGCGCCGATGACCGGATGATTGTACGCCAGCGGGATGCCGCACGCCTTCGAAACCAGAGCACAGTACTCCGAAAGCCGGCTGAGATCGTTGTCGATCAAGCCCAGCAGGCGCAGGTTGACGAGCAGGAGTTCCATGGGGGTGTTGCCGCAGCGTTCCCCCATTCCCAGTGCCGTGCCGTGCGCGCGGTCGACGCCCTCGTCGAGGGCCACGAGCGCGTTGATCAGGGCCATGCCGCGGTCGTTGTGCCCGTGCCAGTCGATCTTGATGTCCTCCCCCGTCTCGCGAACGAGACTGCGCGCCCACCGGACCAGCGAGCGCGTACCTTCGGGGGTGGCGTGGCCCACCGTGTCCGCGAGGCAGATCCGTTTCGCGCCGCAGCGGATCGCGGCGGTGTAGAGCGCCCGCAGCACCTCGGGGTTGGCGCGCGTCGTGTCCTCGGTGACGAACATCACCGGGAGATCGTTCCTGACGGAAAACGTCACGGCCTCCTCGACCATGCGCACCATGTGGTCGACCTCCCACTTCTCGACGAGCCGTCGGATGGGGCTCGACCCGATGAACAGGGACGCCTCGACGGGGATGCCGGCCCGCTGCGACACCGTCGCGATGGGCGCGATGTCCGCGACCACCGTGCGGGCCGCGCAATTGGGGGCGATGGGGAGCCGGTGGCGGGAGATTTCCATCGCGATGGCCAGGGCCGATTCGAACGTCGCCTCGCCCGCGCCAGGCAGCCCGATGTCGGCCGAACGGATACCGAGGGCCACCATCAGGTGGACGAGGGCGATCTTGTCCTCGATGCGGGGGTCGGTCACGGAGGCCGATTGCAGGCCGTCGCGCAGGGTTTCGTCGTCCAGATCGACCCCGCGGGGGGAGCGAGCCGGGACGTCCCGCTCATTCCAGTCGTAGATCAGACCCCGATCGTCCATCTCCGCCTCCGAATCGAACCGCTGCAATCAAGGGGGAACGCGGCGCCGGCGAGCGCCTCGATTATAATGGCCGCTGGTTACGGAGCCAAAGAGATATTAATATCATAATATTCTATTCCACGCTGGGTCCTTGAGCCCCGCCGGTGGCTCGGATAGATTGAGGGGCATGAAACGGCGAGACGGGAACGACGGGGGGTTGTGGGACGGCCACGGCCGGCGCGTGAGAACGCTGCGCGTGTCGCTCACCGATCGCTGCAATTTCAGTTGCCGCTACTGTCTGCCGCCCGAAGGGCTCGAACGCACGGCAGGCGCGGACTTCCTGACGCCGGCGGAGGTGGCGCGGGTCGTGCGGATCACCGCGTCCCTGGGTGTCACGCGCTACCGGCTGACCGGTGGCGAACCGCTGGTGCGGCGCGACATCGTCGCGGTCGTTTCGTTGCTGCGCGATGTCCAGGGCGTGCGCGAGCTTTCGATGACCACGAACGGGAGCCGGCTCGCGGAACTCGCGGTCCCGCTGCGCCGGGCGGGTCTGGATCGCATCAACGTGAGCCTCGACAGTCTCGACGCGGCGCGCTTCGCGCGCGTGTGCGGCGCGAAGGCCTACGCGCGCGTTCGCGACGGGATCGAAGCGGCGCTTTCGGCCGGATTCCCGGTGAAGATCAACGTCGTCGTCCTGCGCGACATGCCGGAGCATGAGATCATCGCCTTCGTCGATCTCGCGCGCGATCGCCGCGTCGAGGTGCGGTTCCTCGAGTTCATGCCGTTGTGCGGCACGGGCTGGGAACGCGACGCGGTGTATCCGATTCCCGAGGTTCAGGCGGTCGTGGAGGGACGTTTTGCGCTGCGGGAACTCCCGCGCGACGACGCGCCCGCCCGCACCTACGAGATCCAGGGAGGTGGGCGGGTTGGTTTCATCTCGCCGCTGTCGGATCCCTTCTGCACCACGTGTTCGCGCATCCGGCTTTCCGCCGACGGGCGATTGCGCCCGTGTCTGTTTTCGGACTACGCCCTGGACCTGGGCGCGCGCCTGCGTGCGGGTGCCACGGACGGGGAACTCGCGGACGCGGTTCGTCTCGCCGTCCGCAACAAGTCGCGCGGCAGCGCCTTCAGCGAAGAACCGTTCGCCGGCATGGATGCGGCCGCGCTCGCCGCGTCCGCCGGGCCGCCGATCCGGACCATCGGGGGATGAATGAGGCGGATCACGGGCAAGACGACCTCCCTGCGCCGCGCGGTCGCGCGCGGGAGTGTGCGCGCGTCGGCCGGGACGATCGAGGGGGCCAAGGAAGAATGCGCGAAGGATGCCGGGCCGATCGCGCGGGTCCAGTCCAACCAGACGTCGAAGAAGGACGTGCTCGCCATCGCACGCGTCGCGGCAGTGACCGCGGCCAAGAAGACCTCCGACCTGATCCCGTACTGTCATCCCGTGCCGGTCGAGTTCGTGGAAGTGACGCTCGAGCCGCGCGGGGATTGCATCGAAATCGCGGTGACCGTCGAGGCAGTGGCGAAGACCGGCGTCGAAATGGAGGCGCTGACCGCCGTGTCGGTG
>CAZPUV010000260.1:0-3951 GCA_964589805.1 uncultured bacterium
CGCGCGAACGTCCTCGGTCAGGTCCTGCATGTAGACCCCGATGTAGCCCGCGGGTGCACGCTCACGATCACGATCACGATCGCGATCGCGCGTGCGCTCCCTGGTCTGCGCGCTCGCCAGCCCCGCCACGGCAACGATCGCGACGGTGGCCGAGAACACGCGCAAGAAACGATTTTTGAACGGGTTCCATGTATTCATGATCAGACTCTCCTCTGAATCGCTCGTTCGGCCCATCCGGCGTCCGGCCGGCGCTCCATGGTCTGGGGGGTTGTACGCGGCCAGGCGGCCGGGGGTTCCCGGGTTCCTGCGAAGGCCCCGGAGAAGGTCAGGCGGCGGCCTGCGCGCGGTCTTCGCGCAGCAGGTTGCCGACGACGAGGCCCGCCGCGACGGGAATCCACACCGGATATCGGAACGGCATGGTGCCGAAGAAGGCGCTGATGAGGATCGAAACGCCGGAGAGCAGCAGGTAGAAGCACAACGAGCGCACCCACGCGGGTTGGCTGACCCAGCGATGCCGGACGCCGTGGACGGTGCAGCGAATCCCGGACCCGAGGATCGCGAGGTAGCTCAGCAGCCCGAAGATGCCGGTCCCGACGAGAATCTCCAGGTAGGTATTGTGGGCCACGATGCGCAGGAACACGCGGGAAGCCGCGGCCACGATGAAATTGCCGATGCCGACACCGGTGAAAGGATGCTGGAGGAACATGTCCCAGGCCGCGGTCATCGCCATCCACCGCGTGTACACCGACCAGTCGCGGCCGGCGACGGACGGCGAGAACGCCTCCCTCAGCGCCATGACTCGCTCCCAGTAGAACCGCGGGGTCAGCGCCAGACCGAGCACCGCCAGCGCGACGAGCAGTACGTACGAGCGACGGCTGCGAAGTTCGCGCACGAGCACCGCAAGCACAACCACAGCGAACGGCGCGACGACGCTGCGCGAGTACGTCGAGAAGATCCCCGCGATCAGTATCAGGACACCCGCGACGAACCCCGCGCGCAGCCACGGATTCCGGCACGTCCGCGCGCCGAACAGCCCCAGCGGGAGCGCCGAACACATGAACGCGGCCGCCCGGTTGGGGTTCTCGTGCGCGCCGGTGAAGCGCATGATGTAGACCCCGCCGATGTAGTTCTCCTGCGCCGGCCCGACGCCGAACACGAGGCCGAACAGCCCGAGGAGCACCGTGGCCGCCGCACCCGCGAACACGATGTAGGAAAGGCGACGGAGGTCCTCCGCGGTCCGGACCAGCTGCACGACGAGCCAGGTAACGAGCACCATCTTCGCGTAGTTGGAGAGTTCGACGAACGAAAGCAGCGGATCCCGCGCAAACAACATCGACTGCAGCGCGATGAGCAGGAACAACGCGTTCGCGTACCAGAAGCGCGCGTCGTTGAGGCGGTTGTGATCGCCGCGCACGAGGTCGAGCAGGACCGCGGCGAAGACCAGGAAGGTCATCGGCATCGCCGCGTTGACGGGGATGATGCTGCCGACCCCCGAGTAGAAGTAGAAGACGAGGAAGTAGAGGCCCCAGCGCGGGCGGACCATCACCGTCAGGGCGAAGGCGACGGCGGCCACGGCCACGCCGCCAAGGCTCAGGAACTTCGTGTAACCCAGGAACCGGGCCGCCAGATAGATGACGAGCGGGGCGAGCGCGACGGCGGACAGGAGTAGCCGTTCGCCCCGCGTCGAAAAAGCGCGGGCGGCGGTGGTCACGGGCGCGGGCGGCGGCGGAAGCGGGTGAAGTCGCCTGCCACGGGGCGCAGGAGTTCACGGATGGTCGCCGCGTGCCCCTTCTCCTCGCGCCAGGCGGTGGTGAACAGCGCGATGATCGTGCTCCAACCGACGCCCAGCAGGCCGCCGACGATGGCGAGGATCTTGCGCTTGGGACGGCTGCGGATCGTCGGCGCGCGCGCCTCGTCGAGCACCTGCACGACCGGCGTGTCCCGCGCCTCCTCGATGCGCGCCTTCTCGTACTCGTTCACGAGCATCTTGTAGACCGTCGTCTGCACTTCCACCGCGCGACGCAGACGGATGTACTGGAGTGCGACGTCGGGGATATCCCCGAGTCTGGGGATGAACGCGCGCACCATGTCCTTGTCCGAGTCGCGGCCCTGCGCCTTGAGCTTGTTGAGCTGGCCCACGACCTCCATGTACTCGGTCTGCTTCAGCAGATACTCCGCCGACGACTTCGACGTGTAGTGCTCCATGATCTTCATCTCGGTCTCGAGGGCGATGGCCCGCCCGGAGAGCTGCGTGATCAGGTCCATCGCGGAGCGCAGCTGCTCGTCCAGATCGACCGTCCTGTTCGTCTGCTGGAATTCCTTGAGTTCGTTCTCCGCGGCCGCCAGGAGCTGCTCCCTCTCCTTCAACTGCCGCTCCACGAACGTCCTCGTCCGGCCGGCCCGGGACACCTTGAGATCCCGGGTGATCTCGTCCAGGAACTCGATCATGCGGTTGGCGATCTGCGCGGCGCGCTCGGGGCTCTTGTCCTCGAACGTGACGATGAGCAGCCCGTTCTCGAGCAGTGAGAATCCGATGTGGGAGTGGAACGCGTCGAGCGCGTCCTCGATCCGATCGGTCTTGTAGGACTTCATGAGACCGAACTCGTCGATGATCTTCTCGCCCAGCGTCCGGCTCTTCAGCATCTCGATGTACACGGTCTCGGGGGCCGCTCCCGCGGCCACCGGCCCCAGCAGGGGCGCCGAGAGCTGCTGGACGAGTTCGGCGTACATCGGCATCGCCAGCGATGGCTCCGGCGGGAAGATCGACGTCCGGGCCATGTACCAGCGCGGCAGGATGAAACTGACGAGCCCCATGGCGAGCGCACCGGCGATCCCCCAGCCGAGGATGAAACGGCGCCACCGGATCAGTGTTCTGAAGAAAAACAGCATTGGAAAAACGTGCGGACTACTTCTCTGTCAGACGGCGGCGGACGCTCCCGTCCCCGGCGGCCGCTGACATGACTCCCACCATGCCCGGCGCCGGAACCGCTTCCTCTTCCGCGCGCTCCAGCCGCGTGCTCTCCGCCTTCTCCCAGACCACCTGACGCCCCCCGGCCGCGAAGCGGAACAGTGCGACCATGGCCGCGTAGTTCACCATCGCAAAGTAGAACGGAATGTACAGGATCCTCGGAACGCGGACGCGGGACCTCAGCCACCAGCCGCCCAGCGCCGCGAGATAGCAGGCGATCTGGACGCCCAGGAAGACACCGTATCCGGGCGCGGATCGGGCGAGCACGACCGTCGCGACCAGGAGAACGATCAGAATCGGTGCCGCGCACCAGCGCAGCAGTTTGTGCGACACCAGTTGCCACAGCCGCATGCCCCTCGGGCGCCCCCACAGGCGCGCGGCACCGGCCATGCCGCGCATGACGATCCTCACCTTGCGTTCAAACTCCTCCGCCCAGTGCTCGGCGGAACGCTCCACCGCCACCGCGCGCCGCTCGTAGACGGTTCCCCGGCCCTGGCTGGCCACGTCGAAGGGGACCTGGAAGTCGTTGGCGACATCCGAATACAGGTCACGGAACAGAACCCGGCGCAGGGCGAAGATGGATCCGTTCGCGACGAGCACGCTCCCGAGCCGGCTCTCCAGTTCCTTGATCCGTGTTTCGTAGCGCCAGTAGAGGCTCTCGCCTTTTCCGACCGAAGTGAGATCGCGGGCGTACGACAGTTCTCCCACCACACAGCCAACGGACGGATCCTCGAGGCGTCCGACGAGGCGGGCCACGGAGTCCGCGGCAAGAAGCGAATTTGCGTCGGTGAACACAATCACGTCTTCGGCGCGTCCGTGCACCACCTCGTTCAGCACCGCGTTCTTCCCGCGGCGCACGTGCGAGTGGTAGACCTCGACACCCATGTCGCGGTAGTCCCCTGCGATTGCAACGGTGCGATCGACGGATCCGTCGGAGGCGACGACGATGGCGTAATCTGCGAGCGTGTAAATCAGACGATTGC
>CAZPUV010000261.1:0-3949 GCA_964589805.1 uncultured bacterium
ATTCGCTCTTCTGGACGGTCATGAAGCCGGGCGGGGGCGGCATGCCGTCCGCTGACCTGGCCGCCGCCATCGACAAGGCCTTCGGCGGATTCGACGCGTTCAAACAGCAGTTCGAGACCGCGGCCAAGACGCGCTTCGGGAGCGGGTGGGCGTGGCTGTCCGTCAAGAAGGACGGGTCGCTCGCCGGCTCATCGACGCCGAACCAGGACTCGCCCCTGTCGGAGGGGATGACGCCGATTCTCGGCCTCGACGTGTGGGAACACGCCTACTATCTGAATTACCAGAACCGGCGACCCGATTACGTGGCGGCGTTCTGGAACGTGGTCAACTGGGCCGAGGTCGAGAAACGTTTCAAGGCGGCCCGTTAGGGCCGCGACGGCGGGTGGACATGAGTGATCTGGCCAGGCAGAGTTGCGTTCCATGCCGCGGCGGCGTCCCGCCGCTCAAGGGCGCCGGGTTGAAGGCGCTCGCGGAGAGGCTCGGCGGCGGATGGCGCGTCGTCGATGAGCATCATCTGGAGAAGGCGTTCACGTTCGACGATTTCCGCCAGGCCCTGGACTTCACCAACCGCGTGGGCGGTATCGCGGAGTCGGAAGGGCACCATCCCGACGTGCACCTCGCGTGGGGCAGGGTGACGCTGACCATCTGGACGCACAAGATCGACGGCCTGACGGAGAGCGACTTCATCCTGGCGGCCAAAGCGGACGAAGTCTACCGCGCATGATCTTCAGCGCCGAATTCGACGTCCGCTTCGGCGATATCGACCAGGCGCAGGTGGTCTACTATCCGCGGTTCTTTCACTATTTCCATCAGGCGTTCGAGGAATGGTTCGGACGCGCGCTGGGGGTCACGTATCCCGACCTCGTGATCCGGGAGAACACCGGGTTCCCGAGCGTGCGCGTGGAGACGGAGTTCCTGAAGCCGCTCCGCTACGGCGACCGGATCCGCGTCGACATCGAGCTGCTCGAGATCGGCCGGTCGTCGATCACGGTGGGGTATACGCTGGTGCGCCTGCCCGGCGGAGAGGTGAGCGCGCGGGCCACCATCAAGAACGTCGCGATCGACAACGGCAGCTTCGCGCCCGTGCCGATATCGGACGCGTGGCGCGAACGATTCCTGCGATTCAAGAAAGGGTAGCGGGGTTCCGCGTGAAAGCCATCTACTTCGAGCGACACGGGGGACCCGAGGTGCTGGTGCTGGGCGAACGTCCGGCCCCGGCGATCCGTCCGGGCGCGGTCCGCATCGACGTCCATGCGACGTCGCTCAACCATATCGACGTGTTTCTGCGCCGCGGGATGCCGGGCCTCAAGATCGAACTGCCGCATGTTCCCGGCTGCGACGCGGCCGGCGTGGTGAGCGAGGTCGGCGCGGGGGTCACGGGTGTGGCCGTGGGTGACCGCGTGCTCATGGATCCGTCCATCGCGTGCGGCCAGTGCGAGTTCTGCCTGCGCGGCGACGCGACCCAGTGCGTCGATTATCAACTCATCGGAGAGATGACGAACGGGACGTGCTGCGAACAGATCGTGGTGCCCGCCGCCAACGCGATCCGCATTCCCGACGCCATGTCGTTCGAGGAGGCGGCGTCGCTGCCGCTGGTGTTCGTCACGGCGTGGCGCATGCTCATCACGCGCGGGCGCCTGCGCGCGGGTGAAGACATCCTGATCCTCGGCGCGGCGGCCGGCGTGGGTATCGCCTGCATCCAGATCGCAAAGGTG
Organism: uncultured bacterium; assembly: GCA_964589805.1. Taxonomy (GTDB): domain Bacteria; phylum Krumholzibacteriota; class Krumholzibacteriia; order WVZY01; family JAKEHA01; genus JAKEHA01. The sequence continues at coordinate 1,716 of CAZPUV010000261.1, forward strand.
GCCGGGGCGCGCGTGTTTGCCGCGGCCAGCACCGCCGAGAAGCTGGCGGTATGCCGCGAACTCGGCGCCGACATCCTGATCGACACGGGCCGTGAGGATTTCGTGCGCCGCGTGCGCGCAGAAACGGGGAAACGCGGTGTGGACGTGGTGGTGGATTACGTGGGTCGCGACACGTGGGTCAACAGCCTGAGGTGCCTGTCCCGCGGCGGCAGGCTGGTGACGTGCGGCGCCACCACGGGTCATGATCCCGAGGAGGACCTCCGGCACATATTCTACCGCCAGCTCGAGATCATCGGCTCCACGATGGGCTCGCGGAACGAGTTGATGGCGGCGCTGAAGCTGATCTTCGCGGGGCGGATGCGTCCGGTGGTGGGCGCGGTCTACGACATGAAGGACATCGCGGCGGCGCACGCGGCGATGGAAGAAAGGCGTGCGATCGGGAAGATCGTCATTCGCATCAAGGAAGAGAAATGAAGGAAACCCGGACAGATATCGAGCGAGTGCGTTTTGGAACCCATCCGTCGCGCTACCGGCACTGGAAACTCGAGATCGAAGGGCCGATTGCGTGGCTCAAGATGAATGTGTCGGAGGACGAGGGGTTGCGGCCGGGCTACAAGCTCAAGATGAACTCCTACGACCTGGCGGTCGACATAGAGCTCGACGACGCCGTCACGCGCCTGCGCTTCGAGCACCCCGAGGTGTCGGTGGTGTGCATCGAAAGCCTCAACGAGAAGATCTTCTGCGCGGGTGCCAACATCTTCATGCTGGGATTGTCGACCCACACCCACAAGGTCAACTTCTGCAAGTTCACCAACGAGACCCGCGTCAACATCGAAGAGGCCACGGCGAAGAGCGGTCAGAAGTACGTCGCGTCGCTCAACGGTGCCGCGGCCGGCGGCGGGTACGAGCTCGCGCTCGCGTGCGACGAGATCCACCTGGTCGACGACCGCAGTTCCGCGGTGAGTCTCCCCGAGGTGCCGCTCCTGGGCGTGTTGCCCGGGACGGGCGGCCTGACCAGGCTCGTCGACAAGCGCCGCGTCCGCCGCGACATCGCGGACGCATTCTGCACCATCGCCGAGGGTGCGAAGGCGAAGAAGGCGCTCGACTGGGGGCTCGTCGACTACGTGCATCCGAAGTCCACCTACGCCGAGGCGGTTCGCGCGCGGCTGGCGGAACTGGGAGGGAAGGGCAACGATGCAACCGGCGTCGAACTCGAGGATGTCGAACCCGGGATCGAAGGCGACGTGCTGCGCTTCCATCACGTGACCCTCGAGTTGAACCGCGCGGAGCGGATGGCCCGCCTGGTGATCCGGGGGCCGAAGCCCGAAGACGCGACGATCCCCGACAATCCCGCCGACCTGGGCGCGGGATGGTACGGGCTTCGGATGTGGCGCGAACTGCGCCGCGCGATCCTGGAGCTCCGCTTCAATTACCCGGAGATCGGACTGATCACGCTCCACACCGAGGGTGACGCGGCGGCCGCCCTGGCACTGGACGAAGCCGTCGACCGGCGCCGCGACCACTGGTTCGTGCGCGAAACGCTCCTGCAGCAGGCGCGCACGCTCAAGATGATCGACGTGACCGCCCGGACCTTCTTCGCGATGATCACGCCCGGTTCGTGCTTCGCCGGAAGCCTGTTCGAGGTCGTGCTGGCCGCCGATCGCGCCTACATGCTGGACGATCCGGAGCGCGAGAACACGATCGCGCTCAGCGCCATGAACGCCGGCTCGTTCCGCATGGCGCACGGGCTCACGAGGTTGGAGAACCGGTTCTACGGTTCGACGGAGCCGGTGGAGAAGGCGCTCGGGAGGCGCGGCAAGAAGCTCGAGCCCGGGGAGGCGAAGGAACTCGGCCTGGTGACGGACGTCTTCGACGACATCGACTGGGACGACGAAATCCGGATCATCCTGGAGGAGCGGCGCTCGCTGTCCCCGGACGCGCTGACGGGCATGGAGGCCAACCTCCGCTTCGTCGGTCCCGAAACCATGGAAAGCCGGATCTACGCGCGGCTCTCCGCGTGGCAGAACTGGATCTTCACGAGGCCCAATGCCGTAGGCGAACGCGGCGCGCTGACGTCGTACGGTCAGCCGCACTCACCTGAATTCGACTGGAGCAGGGTGTAGGATGGACTACAAAGAGCTGATCCCGAACAACGTCAATCTCAAGGAAAACGTCAAACTCCTGCGGGCCCTGGAACGCTGGCACCCGCAGTTCATGGAGTGGTGGCGGGATCA
>CAZPUV010000262.1:0-3916 GCA_964589805.1 uncultured bacterium
GCCCGCCCGGCCCGGGCGCTTCGGTCTTTCCGGCCTGACGCGTTTCGCCGCGGTCGCCATCCAGCTCGTCCTCCTGACACTCGTCGTCCGCACCTTCGCGGTCGAGAGCGGCGCGTTCTTTCAATTGATGACGATTGCGTGCGCGGGATTCGCGGTGCACCACTTCGCGCCGCGTCCGCTCCGGCTCCCGGTCTTCGTCGGCGTCTCGGTGGCGGCGCTGGTGATGATCCTCGGGAGAACCAACGCGCTCCAGATCGTCGTCCTCGGCCTGTCGCTGATCGGCCTGGCCCACCTGCCGGTGCGCTTCGGCGTGCGCGTGGCGCTGATCCTCGCCGTGGGCGGTGTCCTCGCCGCGATCCGCGCCGGCGGCATCCAGGCGCCGGTCTCGAGCGCCATCTGGCCCATCTTCGGCGCCATGTTCATGTTCCGGATGATCGTGTACCTCTACGATCTCCACAACCGGGCCGCACCCTTCTCGTTCTGGCGGGCGACGGCGTATTTCTTCATGCTGCCCAACGTGTGTTTCCCGCTCTTCCCGGTGGTCGACTACAAGGCGTTCTGCCGAACCCGCTACGACGACGAGGAAACCCGCATCTACCAGACGGGCGCGGAATGGATGTTCCGTGGCCTCATCCATCTCCTGCTCTACCGCTGGGTGTACCAGAACCTGCTGGTGGGCGCGGACACGGTGACGACGTCGCTCGGCGCGGCGATGTTCATCGTGACGGCGTATCTCATGTATCTGAAGATCTCGGGCAGCTTCCACATGATCGTCGGGATGCTGCACCTGTTCGGCTTCAACCTGGGGCCGACCAACAACAAGTACTTCCTCTCCGAGAGCTTCACGGACTACTGGCGTCGCATCAACATCTACTGGAAGGACTTCCTCCAGAAGGTGTTCTTCAACCCGGTCTACTTCCGCCTCAACAAGAAGATGAACGCCACCGCGGCGCTCATCGCGGCCACCCTGATCGCGTTCTTCGTCACCTGGGCGCTGCATTCCTACCAGTGGTTCTGGATCCGCGGGAGTTTCCCGGTGATCTGGCAGGACATCGTGTTCTGGTCGCTGATGGGTCTGCTCGTGCTGGGCAACATGCTCTACGAGAACAAGTACGGCCGCCAGCGGAGTCTCGCGAAGACCCGGTACTCCTTCGGAATGGAACTCAGGCTGGCGCTGCGCACGATCGGCACGTTCATCGTGGTGTGCATGAGCTGGGTGATCTGGTCGTCCGAGTCGCTCAGCGAAGTCACGCTGATCCTGGGGCACCTCGGCCGCGCGGGCGTCGCGGACCTGCTCGCACTGGCGGGCGTCCTGGGAGCACTCGGCGTGGTCTCCGTGTTCGTGGCGCGATCGGAGCGGGGCAGGGCCGGCTCGCGTCTCGCGAAGGCCAGGAAGCCCGCGCCGTTCTGGGGCCCGGCCTACCAGGTGGCGGCGTCGTGCGTGGCCATCCTCTTCGTAGCCCACGCCCATCTCGTGTTTCCGGTGGACCCGCGGATCAGCAACGCGGTCGACCAGCTCAAGTCGTCGCGGCTCAACCGGCGCGACATGCAGATGATGGACCGCGGTTACTACGAAGACCTCACCAATGTCGCGCGCTTCAACGCCGGACTCGGCGACCTCTACGCCCAGAAGCCGCCCAACTGGGAACGCTGCTGGGCCATGCGCGGTCGCGACGGCTGTCCGGACTTCGATCTGATGCCGGAGAAGCGCGTGTGGTTCAAGGGGGCCGTGATGACCACCAACCGCTGGGCCATGCGCGACCGGCCGTACGAGAAGGCGAAGCCGGCGGGCACGTACCGCATCGCCGTGACGGGCGCCTCGCACGACATGGGGACCGGCGTCACGGACGACGAGGTGTACGACAACGTCGCCGAGGACCGCCTGACCGCCGAGAGCGACAGCCTGCGCTTCGAGCTGCTCAATTTCTCCGTGGGCGGGTACGGGCCGGTGCAGCGGCTGATCGACATGGACAAGCGCATGTTCGACTTTGAAGTCGATGCGATGCTCTACGTCGGCATCAACGATCTCTACTGGATCGTCAAGGACATCGCCGACGCCGCCGGGCATGACCTCCCGGTGCCATACCCGTACCTGAACGACGTCATGCGCGAGGAGGGACTGGGCCCGGGGACATCGTACGCGGAGAGCGTGCAGAAGCTGAAACCCCGCAGCGAGGAACTGCTCCTTTGGCTGTATAATGAGATCGTCCAGCGCTGCAACGAGCGGGGCATCGTGCCGCTGGCGGGGTACATTCCGCATACCGCGAACATCGAGAACGAGCCGCAGACGCTGATCCCGGTCCGCCGGCAGATCGAGATCGCCCGGGAGGCGGGGTTCCGGGTGATCGACATGACGGACGCGTACGACGGCACCGATCCCCGTTCGCTGTGGATCGCGCCGTGGGACTCGCACCCGAACGCGGAGGGGCACCGGATGATCGCGGAGAAGCTGTACCAGGGGCTCAGGCGCGAGTTGCCGCTGTGGAGAACGGCGGATCGAGACCGACAACCGAAAGGATAAGACCGCATGGACCGACCGGCCATCCACGAAAGGGTGAAGGCGTTCATTCTCTCGGAGTTTCTTCCCGGGGAGGACCCCGACGAACTCACCGATGACACGCCCCTCATGACGACCGGCATTCTGGATTCGCTGGCGACGCTGAAACTCGTGACATTCCTCGAACAGGAGTTCGACATCGCGGTGGAAGCGCACGAGGCGGACGCCGAGAACCTGAACACGCTCGAGCTGATCGTGGCCCTCGTGCACGGGAAGCTTTCGTAACGACGTCGTGACGAAGACGCTGCAACGTTATCTGGAGGAATCCGTCGCGCGGTTCGGATCCCGCACCGCGGTCCGGGAGCCGGGCGGCGCGTCGATCACCTTCACGGACCTCGGGGCGCTTTCGGACCGGGCCCGCGACCGGCTGGTGGCACTCGGCGTCCGTCCGGGCGACCGCGTGGGCGTCTACCTCCGCAAGTCCATCGATACGGTGGCGTCGATCTTCGGCGTGCTCAAGACCGGGGCTGCCTACGTGCCCGTGGACCCGCTCGCGCCCGCCGCGCGCAACGCGTTCATCCTCGGCAACTGCTCGGTGCGCGTGGCGATCACCGAGAAGCGCTTCGAGGAAGCGCTCCGCAGGCATCTGGCGGACGAGAGCGCGAACCCGGGTCTGATCGTCCTGGACGACGTGGGCGGCGGAACCGGCCTCGACGCCGCGCTGCGGTCCCGGGGCGAGGCGCCGCGCACGACGACCGTCCATCCGGGCCCGGAGGACCTCGCGTACATCCTCTACACCTCCGGCTCCACCGGGAAGCCGAAGGGCGTCATGCTGACGCAGCGCAACGCGACGAGCTTCGTCGACTGGTGCAGCGAGACATTTTCGCCCGTACCGGACGACGTCTTCTCATCGCACGCGCCGTTTCACTTCGACCTTTCGATCCTCGATATCTACACGCCGTTGAAACACGGCGCGACCCTCGTGCTGATCCCCGAGGACGTGGGCAAAGAACCACAGAGGCTCGCGTCCCTCATCCACGAAGCGCGCATGACCGTGTGGTACTCGACGCCCTCGATCCTGAGCCTTCTTGTCCAGTACGGAAGACTGGAAACGCATGATCTGTCGCACATCCGCACCATCCTGTTCGCGGGCGAAGTGTTTCCGATCGTCCACCTGAAGGCGCTGCACGCGATTCTCCCGAAGCCGCGGTACTACAACCTGTACGGCCCCACCGAGACCAACGTGTGCACGTTCCACGAGCTTCCGCCGGCGATCCCGGCCGACCGCGCGGAGCCGTTCCCGATCGGTGTGGTGTGTTCGCACCTCCAAGCGCGGGTGGTGGACGAGAACGGCGCCGACGTCGCGCGGGGCGAGCGGGGCGAACTGTGCATCCGCGGCGACTCGGTGACCCCGGGCTA
>CAZPUV010000263.1:0-3856 GCA_964589805.1 uncultured bacterium
CTGGCGATCTTCGACGTTCGCGGGAGCCTCGTCCGCGTTCTCGAGTCCGGACCGAAGGCGAAGGGCGCTCACCACGCGGTGTGGAACGGGCGCGACGAGCGGGGCCAGTCGGTGGCATCGGGCATCTATTACGTTCGACTCGCCGGAACGCGTGAGACGATCACGAGGAAGATCGCGCTACTGAAGTAACACGCGTTCGTACCGCTGCCAGCAACGAAGCCCGGCCATCGAGTCCGAAGGAGACTCGGTGGCCGGGCTGTTTCATTCCGGAACCGGGCTCTCTGTGGCGCGCGGCCGTCAGAGCTGTCCGACGGGCAGGCGTCTCACGCGCTTGCCGGTGGCCGCGAAGATCGCATTCGCCACGGCCGGTCCGAGCGGCGGCAGGGGAACCTCGCCCATGCCGCCCGGGGCCGCGCGGCTCTCGATCATGTGCGTTTCCACCTGTGGCATCTCGCCGATCTCGAGCATCGGATAGTCGGAGAAGTTCTCCTGCTGCACGCGGCCGCCGGCCACCGTGATCTTCTGTTTGAGCACGGCGCTCAGGGCGAAGGCGATCGCTCCCTCGCACTGCGCTTCGACGAGGTCGGGGTTGATCACCTGGCCGCAGTCCACCGCGCACACCACGCGCCGCACGCGCGGCCAGCCGTTCTCCAAGGAAACTTCCGCCACCTCGGCCACATAGGATCCGTAGCCGTGGTGAAACGCGACACCGCGTCCCGTGCCCGCGGGCAGCGGCTCTCCCCAGCCGGCCTTCTCCGCCGCCGTCTCGAGCACGCGGATCATCCGGTCGTTGTCGTAGGACGAGTTCCCGTCCGCACCCCGCCGGGAAGCGCGCAGCATGTCGAGCCGCACCTGGAGCGGGTCGCGTCCCGCCGCACCGGCGAGTTCGTCCAGGAAGGCCTGGACGACGAACGGGTTGTAGGAGTTCACCGTCGCGCGCCACGCGCCCCGCGGCAGGACGAACGGAACGTGCGTGTACTCCACGCGATAGTTCGGAACGAAACGCGCGGGAAAATCGCCCGGGTCGAAGCGTCCGGTGTGCGTGTTGAGGATGTGCCAGTGCCAGGCCGTCGGCACGCCGCGCGCATCCACCGCGCCCCGGAGTGCGTGCAGACTGGCGGGCCGGTAGCGATCGTGCCGGATGTCGTCTTCGCGCGTCCAGACCACCTGGACGGGTCCGTCGACCTGGCGCGCGATTCCCGCGGCCTCGAGTTCGACGTCCGGATAGAGTCGCCGGCCGAAACCTCCGCCCAGCAGCGTCACGTGCACCGTCACCCGGTCCTCGCCGAGGCCGAGGTACCTTGCCACCGCTTCCTGGACATCCTGCGGGTTCTGGGTCGGCGTCCAGATCTCGCACGCGTCCTTGTCGACGCGAACGGTGCAGTTCATCGGCTCCATCGTGGCGTGGGCGAGGAAGGGGATCTCGTAGGTTGCCTCCACGACCCGCGACGCGCTTCCCAGGACGCGGGTGGCGTTTCCGTCTTCGCGCACGACCTTGCCCCTGGCCGCGGCCAGCCTGCGAAAGCGCGCTTCCAGCTCTTCGGTCGACGCGTTCGCGTCCGGACCCGCATCCCACTGGACCGACAGCGCGCGCACTCCCTTGAACGCCGACCACGTGTCTCTGGCGATCACGGCGACACCCGGTGCGATGTACAGGTTGTCGCCGAGTCCCTCGTACTCGACCACCCTGTAGACGCCCGGCACCTGCATCGCAGCCGCCTCGTCGTAGGAGCGCACCTTTCCCCCGTAGACGGGGCAGCGCGCGACGGCCGCGTAGCGCATCCCCGGGACGCGCGTGTCGAGGCCGAAGCGGGCGCGCCCGTGGACGTGGTCCGGATCGTCGCTGCGACGGACGCGCGTGCCGATGAGACGGAACTCCGAAGGATCCTTGAGCGGCACGCTGTCGGCGTCGGGCACGGGGAGTTTCGCCGCCGCATCGGCCAGCGAACCGTAGCTCGCGCGCCGTCCATCGGCGGCGCGCACCTCGCCGAGTCCGGCCGTGCACGCGCTTCGATCCACGGCCCACGCCGTCGCCGCGGCGGAGACGAGCATCTCGCGCGCAACCGCGCCGACGCGGCGAAGCCGGTCGTAGCATTCGCGAACACTCATGCTGCCGCCGGTGCCCTGGGGCCCGTAGCGCCCGTCGCTCGCACCCGGGGCCTGGCGGATGCGCACGTCCTCCCACGGGATACCGAGTTCCTCGGCGACGATCATCGGCAGCCCGGTGCGCACACCCTGCCCCATCTCGGAGCGCGTGACCCACACCGTCGCCGTGCCGTCGGACGCGATCTGCAGCAGGATGTCGGGCGCAAACCCCTCACCGGCGGACAGGCCGGATGAAGGTGTCTCGCCACGATTGACGAACCTGACCCCGAGCATCAACCCCGCGCCAGCCAGTCCGGTGATGATGAGGAAGTCACGGCGGTTCAGACGCTGAATCGCGCTCATGTTCAACCTCCCCCGGCGGCCCGGCGGATGGCGCGGCGGATCCGGAGATAGGTCCCGCACCGGCACAGGTTGCCGCGCATGGCCGCGTCGATCTCGGCGTCCGACGGATGGGGATTCTGCAGCAGCAGTGCCGCCGCGTTCATGATCTGCCCCGGTTGGCAGTAACCGCACTGCGAGACGTGCTCGGCTTCCCACGCGCGCTGCAGCGCAGCGGCCCCGCCGGCGCCGATTCCCTCGATGGTCGTCACCTCGCGGTTTTCGATTTCGCCGACGGACGTGGTGCAACTTCGCACCGCTCTTCCGTCGACGAGCACGGTGCATGTCCCGCACAGGCCGACGCCACAGCCGAACCTGGTTCCGGTCAGGGTGAGATGATCGCGCAGGATCCAGAGCAGGGGCGTGTCGGCCGCCGCATCGACACTGTGTCGGGTTCCGTTGACGCGAAGGGTAAGGGTGGGCAAGCCAGATCCTCCTTGCACGTGTGCGGCACAATCAAGAACTACTGCATGTACCCCAGCGATTTCAAGAATTCGTCGGCGCGTCTTTTCGCGTCTGCGGAGATCGCCGGATCCGGCTGCGGCATACCGTCGTCCGGGATTCCCGCCGGCGTGAACACGTGCCCGTAGCCCTCGTAGACGTGCAACTCGCACCGGTTCCCCGCCGCCAGCATCCGTTCCGCGAACCGCCGCGCTCCCTCGAGCGGTGTCACGGTGTCGATATCTCCCTGGAGGATCAGCGTGGGCGGCATTCCGGAGCGTACGTGCTCGTCGGGGGTGAGATCCTTCGCGCGGGCGCGACCGACGAGCAGGCGCTGAAACCAGTTGTCCGAGCCGAGCGAAACGGCGGGCGACACGAGGACGAGCGCATTCGGCGCCGCGGCCGGGAGACCGCGCACAACCCCGTCGTCGAACAGCACGGCGGACACCGCGAGATGCCCGCCGGCGGACCATCCGTACGCGGCGACGCGTTCGGGATCGATCCCGAGCGAGTCGGCCCGGGAACGCACCCAGCGCAACGCGGCACACACGTCGGCGATGGCATCGATGGGCGTGACTTCTTTCTGATCGGAAAGCCGGTACTGCACGGCCACCGCAACCATCCCGTGTTCGGCATAGTGCGTGGCGCGCGGGAACGTCCACCCGGCCTCGCCCGTGTACCAGCCGCCGCCGTGCAACAGGACGATGGCGGCACGACGCTCGTCCGCACTCGTACGCGCGGGTGCAAACACGTGGGCCCGGAGCTCCACGCCGCCATGAACGGCGTAGACGTGCGCGACGGGACCGGTGACGGCCGTCCCGGCGGCCGTGAAGACCGGCAGAACGACGGCCAACCACGCGGCGACCGCCGGAATGAACAACCGTGTCCTCATGGTCCTTCCGAGTCCCGGACGCGTTCGTTGTTCGAGCAT
>CAZPUV010000264.1:0-3851 GCA_964589805.1 uncultured bacterium
CTGGCCCACGAGGCGCTCTCCGTCCTTGGTTATGGCCACCACCGAGGGCGTGGTGCGCGCACCATCCGGATTGGGGATCACCTTCGGCTCGCCGCCTTCGATGATCGCCACACAGGAATTGGTCGTTCCGAGGTCGATTCCGATCGTCTTTGCCATCCGCGATGGTCCTTTCTGGAGAATCCTGTCCGCCGGCGACCGGCCCCGATGGCCGGCCCGTAGGGTCGATTCGGTACCTGGTTATAACAACGATCGTGCCAGCGGATGGGTATTACCTAACACGTTGTGATTGCACAAGATGCGAACCTGTCCCGGCCCGGGGTGTGCGCGCGGACCGGGAGGACACATGCTATAAAGGCGTATTATATGCCATATTGGCATATCATGAAGTCTCGTCCTGCCGTCCCAGCATTGCCATCAGCAGGGCGAGGCCGACGCGAAAGTCCGTTTCTCCGCCGGCCTGCTGCGGCCCTGGTTCCGAACCGGGACTCAACGCGAGCGCGCGCCGCTTTCCGGCGCCCCGAACTTCGAGACCCGCCCACCGCGGATCCGCGATCGATATCCCCTGGGAGACACAGCGCCGCAGAAAGGCCGCCCAGGCGGCGACGGCGGCTGGATCGGAGGGCGAGGCCGGCGCGGACAGATCCACCCCGCTTTCGGCGAGCGCCGAGTTCAGAATCGAGAGGAAACGGGCATCGTCCATTTTCGGGAGTCTCCGATAGGGGCGTCCGGCCAATTAACTGCCACGAAACAAAAAGGTTGACAAGCACTTTCGGGGCGGCTAGATTGGCGGGTGCAGGAAGCCTTGCGTAAGGACGATTCTTGCCCCAGTACCTACTCGACCTTTTTCGTTGGTAAGAGGATCCATTCCTCACCACCTGCCAAAAAGGAAACCCCTGACACCCCTTACGCAGGCTTTCTGCATTTTTATTTCCCGCCGTCCTTCGATTGCCGGCTCCGCGCCGCATTTCCCCGCAGAATGTCCAGGAGCGCCTCGCGCTCGTTGAGATGGGGCGAGTCCATGACGCGGTCCAGGAGATCCTCGAGAACTTCTCGGACTCCCGGCCCCGCCGGGATCCCCATCACGCCCATGACGTCATTCCCGTCGACCGCGAGATCGCGGAGGCGAAGCGTCGCGTTCGAGCGGATCTCCAGGGCAACGCGCGCGCGCAGTTCATCGAGACTCGCGAGTTCACCGGCGAGCGCCCGCGACCTCGAATCGGCCTCCCGCAGCAGGAACAGGTCGTCGAGGAAGTCCGGCCCGATCTTGCGCATGAAGCGGCGGACCGTGGATGGCTTCCAGGCCGCCTCGTAGTGGAACATGTGTTCCTGGACGAGGTGCCGGCACGCGGCGACGAAGTCTCCGGGGTAGCGAAGACGCTCGAGTACGGCGACAGTGTGTCGGGCACTGATGTCCTCGTGGCCGTAGAAGACCACCCGTTCCTCCTCTCCGTCGCCCACCTTCTGGCGCGCGTCCACTTTCCCGGTGTCGTGCAGCAGCGCCGCCCATCGCACGACCGGCCGCTCCCGCGGCGCCGCGTCACAGGTCTTGAGGGAGTGCCAGTAGACGTCGTCCGGATGAAACTCGTTCTGGGTCACGCCCGCGCAGCGCTCGAGCTCCGGGAGCCAGGCGTCCAGCGATCCGATCCTGCGCAGGAGTTCGAATGCCCGGCTGGGCTGCCGGCACTGGGTCAGCGTCTTGGTGAACTCGTCCCGTGCGCGCTCCGGGCTCACGGTCGAGACCAGCGCCGACGCTTCCGTCATCATACGCAGTGTCTCCTCTTCGACGTCGAGATCGAAGCGCGCGGCAAAGCGCGCTCCTCGCAGGATCCGCAGCGGATCCTCCTGGAATGCGCGCGGGAAGATCGTTCGCAGCACCCGGCGCTCCAGGTCCCCTGCACCTCCAAACGGGTCGACGCGCTGCCCGTCCGGAAGCCGCTCCGCGATGGCGTTGATCGTGAAGTCCCGCCGCCGCAGATCCTCTTCGACCGGGAGATTCCAGTCCGTGCGCACGTCGAAGTCGCGGTGGTGAACACCCGTCGACAACTCGCTGCGCGGATAGACGATGTCGTAGGTGACGGTTTCGCCCGCGGGGGTGAACTTGTAGACGCCGAAGATCTTCCCCACCAGTTGCACACGCCCCCGCGACTCCAGCATGGCCTCGAGCGCTTCGGGCGGTATGCCGCGCACGAGGAAGTCGGCATCGGCCACATCGGGGAGTCCGAGAAGTCTGTCGCGCACCGACCCGCCCACGCGAAACAACTCTCCGCGAGCGAGGATGTCATCCTGCCAGGTGCTCGGGGTCATGGCGGGCCGGCGGACTTCGGCAGCCGGATCGGGGTCCGGAGCCAGAGGAAGAACCCGACCATGGCCGTGAGGTAGGTGCCGATGAGGAGGTACGCCACCGAGAACCCCACCGCCTCCGCGCTTCCCACCCCGACCGCGCTGAAGAAATAGATCACCGTTGCGTCGCGCGTGCCGAGCCCGGAGATCGAGAACGGGACCAGTTCCACCAGTGTGACAACCGGCATGATGAGCACGACGTAACCGGCCCCCACGGGCAGTTTCAGGAGGTCCGCCACGTAGACGGCCAGAAGGAATATCAGGGCCCAGCACAGGAGCGTCAGTGCCGCCATCGCGAGGCTTCGTCGCGGGTCCGCGGCGTAAACCCGCAGAGCGTCATAGAAGGTGTGGAAGTTCGCGGCGAGCCCCTCGCGGTGACGCTGCGGAACCAGAATCGAGAAGAGCGGCTTCAGGATCGCGCGCATCGCGCCCCGCCGCGTGACGAACACCGCGGCGGCGGCGATCGCAACGGCACCCGCGATGAGGAGCGGAACGGACGGGATTGCGATGTAGCGCTGCGAAAAGATCACGACGCTCACGACTCCGGCCAGCAGGATGAACCCGAGGTCCCAGAGGCGGTCGATGAAGACGGTCAGGAGCGCCTCGCCCATCGAACGGCCCGTGTCGTTGCGAACGTACACGGCGCGAATGGCGTCGCCGGCCTTGGCGGGTGTCACCGACGACGCGAAGAAGCCGATCGCCCACACGCCCGTACTGCGCGCGAGGCGGTAGTCGATCCCGACGCAGCGCATCACGTAGCGCCACCGCAGCCCGCGCGCAAGGGTGATCGCCCCCACGATCACCGGGGCCCAGACCAGCTGGCGCGTGTCCATGGCGGCGAGAATGGCCCCGATGCGCTGGGCGCCGGTCCGGTGGACGATCCACGCGAAGATGACCAGGCCCACCGCGGGCATGAGGAATCCAAGAAAGCGTCTCATTTTGCGGGCGGCAACCGGAGCGAGGCGACCCGGACGGCTTGACGCCCTCCAGGAACACCCCTATAATACTCCAATCTTAGTATTTTTGGAGCCTTCTTGTGAAGCACGACAAAGTCACGATCAAGATACCCCGGCCGCTGTACAACAAGGTCCAGCAGCTCATCGACGAGTCGGGTTTCAACTCCCCGACCGACTTCATCGTATACGTGCTGCGGGACGTACTTAGCCAGCACGAAGCGGACCGGGCCGATCGATTTACCCCCGAGGAACTCGCGGCCATCAAGCAGAAGCTCCGACGCCTCGGATATCTCGACTGAATACATCCTGGAGGACAGCATGATTCTTCCCCACGGCGGGACGCTCGTCTCGCGGATTGCCGCCACCCCCGAACAGAAGAAACTCCGCACCCACGCGGCCACCCTTCCCGTGATCGACATGAACGCGCGGGAAGCATCCGACCTGCTCCTGATCGCGATCGGTGCGATGAGTCCGCTTCAGGGCTTCATGGGCGCCGGTGACTACCAGAGCGTCCTCGATCGGCTGCGCCTCGCCTCGGGACTGCCGTGGTCGCTG
>CAZPUV010000265.1:0-3828 GCA_964589805.1 uncultured bacterium
CCACGTCGAGAATCCAGATGTCGGCGAGCGGCATCTGCTGCCACTCGATCACCACGCGGCGGTCGTCGGGTGCGAGGTTGATGCCGAGGAAGTTGCCGAATCCCGTGAGATTCTTCTGCCGCGCGCCGGAGCGGTCGAACCAGCTGACCCGGTTGTTCCCGGCGCGTCCGCCGAGCCCGTAGACGAGAACGCCGTTCTCCGACACGGTGAGGGTCGCGTTCCACGTGGTGCGATCGAGCTGCACCACCTCGCGCGTCGCACTCGGGGTGCCCCTCACGTCACCGCTTGCCGGATCGAACGCCTGGGCCATCAGCGTGCTGTCGCGAACGAAGAGCAGGAAACCCTGCGCGTACACCGCACTGCTCTTCGACGCGAACAGGCGCCGGGGCGTCCCGCCGTCCAGCGACGCGTAGTGGACCGCCGACTTGCTGCCGTCGGGATCCGCGTGACTGGCGGACAGGTAGATGAAATGACGCCCGTCGGGAAGGAAGCATGGGAAACGATGGGTCGTTTCTGAGGTGCTGTCGAATGTCGTGACCGCGCGGCGCACCCCCCCGGACGCCGGCACCTGGTAGAGCGGACTGTTGAATGCGGTCGAGAAGACGATGACGCCGTCCTGCGACCAGGTTCCGCCGCGCGAACTGGGCACCGAGTCGGACAGCGTGATCACGGACCCCTGCTGCAGATCGAGCCGCTTCAGACGCGCGGAACTGAAGAACCCGATCGAGCGGCTGTCCGGCGACCAGAACGGGTAACTGGCCCCGTCGGTTCCCTGCAACGGCCGCGCCGTGAACTCGTCGAGCCGGCGCAGCCACAGGCGCTTGCCGCCTCCGCCTCCCACGGCGGAGAACACCAGCATGCTTCCATCCGGAGAGAGCGCCGGGGGACCGGCGTCGTCACCGGTGATTTCAAACCGCACCCCGTCCGGCGGACCGATGCTGGTGCGTGTGACGAGTGAGGGCGCTTCGGGCTTCGCCGAGAACGCCAGCCATCCGCTCGCCACCGCGAACACCGCCGCCACGATCCACGCCAGACGCTCGCGGCTCCGTCGTCTCCGCGCCAGCGGTTTCGGCACACCGGCCTGCGATCCGCCCTCCGCGATCCACTGGAGCTGCAGCTTCACGTCGTGCGCGCTCTGCACGCGGTCCGCCGGATCCTTGACGAGACACGCGCCCACCAGGCGATCGAGCGCCGGCGGGGTCATCGGTGACACCTGCGAGATCGGCGCGGGGTTCGACGTCATGATCGACGAAATCAGCGACGCCTGGCTCTTTCCCTCGAAGGCGCGCTTGCCCGTCGCCATCTCGTAGAGCACGCAGCCCAGCGCCCACAGGTCGGAGCGCGCGTCCGCTTCCTTCCCCTCCAGTTGCTCCGGTGACATGTACTGGAAGGTGCCGACGATGGTGCCCTCCGCCGTGAGCGGCTGGGCCACCGTGGGCGACTGCGTCAGCGCGGCGACGGTGACCCCGCTCCCCTCCGCGGGACCCGCCATGCCGGTGGCACGCGCGAGCCCGAAGTCCATGAGCTTCGCACCACTCTTGATGAGCATCACGTTGCCGGGCTTCAAGTCGCGGTGCACCACACCCGCGCGGTGCGCGCGGTCGAGCGCGTCCGCGATCTGCGCGCCGAGTCTCCAGACCTCGGCCGCCGGCAACGGCCCCTTCGCGAGGCGTTGTGCGAGCGTTTCGCCCTCGATCAGCTCCATCACCAGGAAGTCGGTGTCACCCTCGCGGCCGACGTCGAAGAGCGTGCAGATGTGGGGATGGTTGAGCGACGAGACCGTCTTCGCCTCGCGCTCGAAACGCGTGCGCACCTCCGGGTTCGACGAGAGATGCTGCGGCAGCACCTTGACGGCGACGTCGCGGCCCAGGCGCGTGTCGCGGGCGCGATACACTTCGCCCATGCCCCCCGCACCGAGGGGCGAGAGGATCTCGTAGGGGCCGAGTTTCGTGCCGGGTGTGAGATTCATTTCAACTCCGCCGACCAGTTGACGACCAGGTTGAGTATCGAGCGCGCGTTGGTCTCCGCCGGCACGATGACGGCCAGCGTCGAACCATCGGGAGAGATCGCGGCGTCGATCGTCTCGCGCGGAAATCGCAACAGGGCCCTCGGCGTCTCGGCGTGGAACTCGCCCGTGGTCTCCACCGGAACCACCATGAGCGTGCGCCCGTCGCCGCCCACATAGTACAGCTCGCGGCCGTCGGTTCGCCACGCGATGGTCACCGGACGCGCATTGGCAGTGGGTTGTGCGCCGCTGTCCGAGACCCGCACCTTGCGCCCCGGTTCTGGAAACGAGGTCACGTAGAGTTCAAAGCGCCCCGACTCGTTGGAGCGGTAGGCCACCCAGCGCTCGTTGGGGGACACCGCCGCGTCGACCTCGTCGAACGGCGTCAGGATGAAGGGCTCTGCCTTCCGCTCGCCCTCGAGCGCCACGATCCAGATATCTTCGTTGGTCTCGCCGCTCAAGGAACGAAACAGCACGTACTTCGAGGTGACCGACGTGGGATCGTTGAACAGGCCGGGCGCGTCCACCAGCAGTTCTTCTGCGCCGGCCCCGTCGGACCGCTTCCAGTACAGGTCGCGGCCGGCCGGCCGGTCCGAGCCCCAGATAACCATCGAGCCGTCCGGGGTCCAACGCGGGTCGATGTCGAACTCGCCATCAAAGGCAAGACGCGTCGACAGGCTGCGCGCCAGGTCAATCAACCAGACGCGTTCACCGTATTCATCCACGCGACAGTGCACCACGCTCAGCCTCCTGCCGTCGGGAGAGAAACACGGCGAGCCGTACTTCCCCGCCGGCAGGGAGAGCCGCCGCGTGACCCGGCCCGAGCGATTCATGAGTTCGATGCGCATGCCGCTCAGGTTCAGCTCCCTCTGGACGAGTTTTCCGTCCGGCGATGCCATGATCACCGGCGAGCCGGAGTAGCTTGCTGCGGTGTTGTACAGGTCGGGCACGAGTTGGGGCGTGCCGTGCAACACGCGCGAAGCGGCGTCGAACGGCTGCGCCACCACCGATTCGTTCTGGTTGAACAGCAGATGTCCCGGCGGCGCGTAGGTGGCCCGGCTCAGCGACGTCAGGAGCACGGGGCCCGCCACGCCGTCCAGCGTACCGGTACGCGTCTGTGGTATTCCGTCCGGCCCCGGCAACGCCACGTAGAGGAAGTGCTTCCCGTCGGGGAGGAAGCTCGGGAAGCGGTGCGCGGTTTCCTTGAGTTCGGGATCGAGCGTGGTGGCGGGCACGGGCGTGCCGCCGCTCGAGGGGATCTTCATGATCGGACCCGACGCGTTGGGCTGGAACAGAATCACATCGCCGGGTCCCCAGTCGCCTCCGCGCGGGGCCGGCGCGGGACAGATGACCTGGGCCCCCGAGCCATCGACACCCATGCGCTTGAGGCTGCCCGCTGCGAAGAACGCGATCTGCCGGCTGTCCGGCGACCAGAACGGAATCACCGCACCCTCGGTTCCCGGCACCGGCCGGATCACCGCGGCGTCGAGCTTGCGCACGTAGAGCCGGGTGGTGCCGGTGGTATCGCTGGCCGCAAACAGGAGCGTGCTTCCATCCGGAGAGACAACGGCGTCGGGGACCTCGAGACTCACCTGCAGGCCCGGTGGCAGGGGCACCGACAGGCGCAGGGTGTGCGCTGCGGGCTTGTCCGGTGCGGGCCGCATCATTATAGAGGCTGCCAGCGCGGCCACGAGCACGCCGGTGGCGACCATCCACGGGACGGGGCTCTTGCGGGCCGCGGGCGCTGTCGCCAACGCCACGCCCTCGCCCGCGTTCGTGTCCGACAGCTCCAGGCAGGCAGCGCTGCAACAACTCCCGCACGC
>CAZPUV010000266.1:0-3816 GCA_964589805.1 uncultured bacterium
GTCGAGGTTGTTGGACAGAAGGAGCAGCTTGCCGCCGTGGCGCCGCGCGACCTCGCTCGCCACGAACGCCATGGCCGTATCCACGAGGCGGTGCTGTCCCTTCCCGATCCCGGGGTCGACGGCGATGATCAGTCCGTCCTTGCCGGGCCGCCGGAAGTGGATCATCTGCGTGGCCCAGCGCACGTCGGACTCGGGGAGCTTCCAGGCCATCACCGAGTCGCCCGGGCTCTGCCCGAGAACACTCAGGAAACTAAGCGCGCGCGGCCCCTCGTACTGCCCGCCTTCCGCGGTGCGTATCTCGCAGTTGAGGAACGGGTACGTGAAGCGCTGGGAGAACCCCACACGAAGCTTCGCGTTCGAGAAGAGCGCCGCCAGCGAACGCGTGAAACTGAACTCGCGGCCCAGCATGAACACGACGTCGAACCCGCGGCCGCGGAGGCGGCGCAGGAGCGCGAAGAACGTGCTGGAGAAAAGCGACAGGTGCTCGGGCTCGTAGCTGATCATCTCGCTGATCGGCTCGAGCGTGCGGATGAGTTCGCCGTTTCCCTCCCGCACCAGCACCGTGATGCGCATGCCCGGGTAACGCCGCTTGAGGTGATTGAGGACCGGCGCGAAGAAAAGCAGTTCGGTGAGGTCGCCGGAATCGACGACGAGCACGCGGCTCGAGTCGTTGATGTCGCCCGGCAGCGAAAAGCTCTCCCGCCGGACCATGCGCCCGAGCAACGGGGTCAACATGCCCACCATGCGGTCTCGCTGGTGTGTCAGGGTCGTACTGGTCACCGGTCCTCACCCGAAATGATCTAACTGCAGCAAAATCAGGGCCAATCAATGGCTGATCAGGGCCTTCTCGATGGCCTCGCCGGCCCGCTGGATCGGCACCAACTTCAAGTCCTTCTTGATGATATCGGGAATCTCGTCGATGTCCCGCCGGTTTGCTTCGGGGAAGAGCACCGTCCGGATCCCGGCCCGGTGGGCGGCGATCACCTTGTCCTTCAGGCCCCCGATGGCCAGAACCTGTCCGGTCAGCGTGATCTCGCCGGTCATGGCCACGTCGTTGCGGACCTCCCGGTCGAAGAGCAGCGAGGTGATCGTGGTGGCGATCGCCACTCCGGCGCTCGGCCCGTCCTTGGGCACCGCTCCCGCCGGCACGTGGATGTGGATGTCATGCTTGTTGAAGAACTCCCGGTCCTTCGCGCGCGACAGGTAGTGCGAGGCCACGTAGGAGAGCGCCGCTTCCGCGCTCTCGCGCATGACGCCGCCCAGCTGCCCGGTCAGCTTCAGGTGGCCGTTTCCGCGCATCTTCACACCCTCGATGAAGAGGATCTCACCCCCGTCGAACGTCTTGGCCATCCCCGTCACCACCCCGACCACGGGTTTCTTGCGCGCGATCTCGCTCCGGTACTCCTCCTGCCCCAGATAGGTGATCGCGGTGCGCGCGGTGATCTTCACCGGACGGCGGTTTCCGCTCGCGATGCGCCGCGCCACCTTGCGGCAGATGCCGGCCAGCTTGCGCTCGAGTTCGCGCACGCCGGCTTCGCGCGTGTACTTGCGGACGATGAAACGGTGTCCTTCGTCGGTCACCTTCAGGAGTTTCGGCGGAATGCCGTTCTCTTCCAGCTGCCGCGGCAGCAGGTACTTCTTGGCGATCTCGATCTTGTCGATCGTGATGTAGCCGGGAATCTCGATGACCTCCATGCGGTCGAGGAGAGGACGCGGAATCGAGTCGAGGACGTTGGCGGTCGCGATGAAGAGCACCCTGGACAGATCGAAGGGGATGTTCAGGTAGTGGTCCTCGAAGGTGTCGTTCTGCGCCGGATCGAGCACCTCCAGCATCGCCGCGGCCGGGTCGCCGCGGAAGTCCGCTCCGAGCTTGTCGATTTCGTCCAGCATGAACACGGGGTTGTTGCTCCCCGCCGTCCGCATCCCCTGGATGATTCGCCCCGGCAGCGCGCCGATGTACGTACGGCGATGTCCGCGCACTTCCGCCTCGTCACGCATGCCCCCGAGCGAGATCCTCACGAAATTCCGCCCCATCGCGCGGGCGATCGACTTCCCCAGCGAGGTCTTGCCCACGCCCGGCGGTCCCGCGAAACAGATGATCGACCCCTTCATCGATTGTTTGAGCTTCTTGACCGATAGAAACTCGAGGATCCGCTCCTTCACGCGCTCGAGGTCGTAGTGGTCCTCGTCGAGAACCTTCTCCGCCTCGGTGACGTCCAGGTTGTCGGCGGTCGTCTCCACCCAAGGGAGATCGAGAATCCAGTCGATGTACGTCTTCGAGACCGTGTACTCGGCCGCACCCGGCGACATCTTCTCGAGCCGGTCGAGCTCCTTCAGGGCGACTTCTCGGGCGGGATCGCTCAGTTTGGCTTCCGCGATCTTCGCGCGCAGATCCTCCGTCTCCACCGTGCGGTCTTCGTCCTCGCCCAGTTCGCGGCGGATGGCCTTCAACTGCTGGCGCAGGTAGTACTCGCGCTGCTCACGGTCCATCTCCTTCTTGACGTCCGCCTGGAGCTTGCGCCCGAGCTTCATTACTTCCATCTCGTCGGCCAGGTAGCGCGCCAGAAGTTTGAGGCGCTCGGTCGTGTTGATCTCCTCGAGGAGTTTCTGCTTGCGATCGAGCTCGATGTTCAGATTCGTCGCGATGACGTCCGCGAGGCGGCCGCCTTCCTTGATGTTGTTGATGATGATCTTCAACTCATCCGCGAGCGTGTCCGACTCATCCACCATGCGGGAGAAAGTACGGATGACGTTCTGCGCGTAGGCCTTGTGGACGTCCGACTCCTGGTCCTTTTCATCCAGCGGCTGGATTCTGCCCTTGAGATACGGCACGACCTGCGTGACCTCGGCCAGCTTGACGCGCGATATGCCCTGCGCGAGCAGGCGCATCTCGCCGTTCGGGAACCGGATCATCTTCTGGATGTGGATCGCGGTGCCGACGAGGTAGATGTCCTCCGGTCCGGGGTGCTCCGTTTCCTGGTTCCGCTGCGTGAACGCCCCGATGATCTTGTGCTCCGCAAGGGCCTCGTCGGCGAGGCGCAGCAGGGCGGGATCGCGCAGGATGAGCGGAACCATCATCAGCGGGAACACGACCGCGTCGTTGATCGGCAGGATGGCGAGCTCCGCGGGGATGCTGGCGGGCTGGATGCCCGACTCTTCGAATTCGAGCGTGCTTCGGGATTTCACCGGGTGGCTCCTGAACTTGACAGCCGGTTCGGTCGGCTATTCGACTTCGATCCTGCGCCGTCCGGTCGAGTCCGCGCTCTTCTTCAGCCGCATCTCCAGCAGGCCGTTGCCGAACTTCGTGGTGAGGCTGTCGGGATCGACCGGAGAGGGGATTCCAATCAGACGCTGAAACGGCCCGACCTGGATCTCGAGCGAGTGGTACTGCTTCTTCCCGGGCGGGATCAGGTCCTTGCGCACCCCGCTGATGCGGAGGATCGCGCCGTCGGTGATGACGCTGATGTCACGCTGATCCATGCCCGAGATGTCCATGATGACGACGAATTCCTTCTCCGTCTCGAAGACGTTCATGGGCGGTTCCCAGCCGAAGCTCGTCTTCATCTTGATCTTGTGCTTGGCGGGGGTGTGCTCCGACATGAGCATCTCGAGCAGTTCGCGGATGTTGTCGAACTCGTTCACGAGCAGCCCATCGAGCGTGACGGGGGGCATCTTGGAAATCATGGCGCAGTCTCCTCGCGTAGGCCGCCACCCGCGCGGGCAGCGCCTGTAAGCATCGTTCTCGTCGCACATTAGGACGTACCCGCACTGTACCGGCGGTCGCAGGCGCTGTCAAGAACAGCCCGGCCCCGCGTA
>CAZPUV010000267.1:0-3807 GCA_964589805.1 uncultured bacterium
CAGCCGGGCTACGAAGGTGACGACGGTGCGGTTGGTGTCGCGACCGGGATCGACGTCCAGCACGTGCACGCCTTCGCCCGCCGCTATCGCCGCGACGATGGCATCGATGACCCCGCGGTCACGGCCTTCACTGAAATTCGGGACGCACTCAACGAGTTTCATGGATTCTCCTCACAACAGCCGGCACTCATCATACACAAAGCCGCGCCCCGCGCCTACCGAGCATCATGCGATTCCCGGATCTAACCCCAGACACGCGGACCCAGGACGATGGCGATCACGTAGATCAATACCGAGAGCGGCGTGCCGACTCTAAGGAAGTCGCGGAACTGGTAGCGGCCCGGTCCGTACACCATCGCACACGATGGCTCCAGCGGGGTCATGTAGGAACAACTGGCGGCGACCGCGACCATCATGGCGAACGTGCGCGGGTTGAGGTCAGCGAGGACGGCGGTCTGGATCGCGATCGGGAGGATGACGATGGCCGCCGCCTGGTTGGACATGGGCTGGGTCAACAGAACGGTCAGCACGAAGAACCCCGTGAGCAGCCATCGCGGCCCGGCGTCTCCCACCCCGGCAACGATGAGTCGAGCGAGGAAGTCGGCGGTCCCGGTTTCCTGCATGGCGGTTCCTAGCCCCAGCAGCGACGCGATCATCACGATCACACGCCAGTCCACCACATGGTACGCCTCCGCGGGAGAGATGCACCGGGTCGCGAACACGAGCAGCGCGCCGAGTATCACCGCCACCGGAAAATCCATCAGCCCCGCGGTCGCGAGCCCCAGCACACCGATGAAGATGCCGGTGGCGAGGTGCGCCTTCTCGCGCTTCGGGCGCAGTGCCTCCATCGAATCCATGGGACCGAGGATGTGGAACGCGCGCTCGTCGCGCATGCGCACCATCAGGTCGCTCCTCCCCTGCAGCAGGAGCACGTCGCCGAGGCGGAGCGGGATCAGGCTCATCTTCTTGAGCACGTTGACACCGCGCTGGTTGACGCCGAGCACCTGCAGCCCGAAACGCTCGCGGAACCGGTAGCCCTTGAGGGTCCGGCCGATGAGCGGCGACCCGGGCAGGATGATCGCTTCGGCGAGCGAGGTCTCGTGCTTCTCGACATCCGGATCCGAGAGCCGGAGGTCGGCCTTGATATCCACCCCGCCGGTGTCCTTGATCTTGACGATGTCCTCCTGACTGCCCTGGACCATGAGCACGTCGCCCTGTTCGAGCCGCGTCGTGCTGTCCGGTTCGATCACCTCTTCCCGGTTGCGAATGACGTGCAGAACGGTCAGACCCATCGACTGCCCGAATTTCGCCTGCGCGAGCGTCTTTCCCGCCAGCGACGAACCGGGGACGATGACGATCTCGGTGAGATACGGCCGCACGCCAAAGCGCTCGGTGAGCTCCCCCGCGGTGCGATCCGGCACCAGACGGCGTCCGATGAAGAACATGTACAGGAGTCCCACCAGCGCGATCGGAATGCCGACCGGTGCAAGTTCGAACATCCCCATCGGCTCGAGTCCGTTCCGGCGCATCATGCCGCTCACGACCACGTTGGTGGACGTGCTCACGAGTGCAATGGAACTGCTCAGGATCGACGCGAACGCGAGCGGCATCAGCAGACGCGACGGGCTCATGCCCGACCGGAAACCCACCGCGAAGATCATGGGGAGGAAGAACGCCGTGGCAGCGGTGTTGCTCATGAACGCGCTCAGCATCGCGGCCGACAGCATCACCACTGCCAGCAGGCGCAGGGGATGGTCGCCCGCGCGCCGCAGCACCGCGCGGCCCACGATGTCGACGACACCCGTGCGCTGGAGCGCCGCGGTCAGGATGAGGAGCCCCAGGATCATCATGACCGTGTCGCTCCCGAACCCCTGGAACGCATGGTCGGCGGGAAGCAGGCCGGTGAAGACGAGCGTCAGGAGAACACCGAGTGCCGTGACGTCGGCGGAAACCCGTTCCCACCAGAACGACACCACCGCGAGCACGAGGATCGCGAGGAGAATCGCAATCTGTGGAGTGAAGCCCAAGAACAACCTCCGGGATGACGCCCGTCGCGCGCCGGGGCAGTCTACCACGAGCCCACGGCCGCCGGAAACGGGATCGGCAGGCCACGGCGACCCGCCTGTGGTATCCTTGTGCCGGCCGCCACGAAAACAACGAGGTCAATATGAAGGTCATTGCCGATCTTACCGTCCTGCCCATCGGCGTGGGTGTGTCGCTGTCGAAGTACATCGCGGCGTGTGAGAAAGTTCTCACCGACGCGAAGCTCGAGACCCGGCTCCACGCCTACGGAACCAACATCGAAGGCGAATGGGACAACGTGTTCGCCGCCATCAAGCGCTGCCACGAAGTGCTGCACGAAATGGGCGTGCCGCGCGTGTCGTGCGTGATAAAGGCGGGCACGCGCACGGATCGCGCGCAGACGATGGACGACAAGGTCCGAAGCGTCGAAGAGAAGCTGTAGGAACGACGCCCGGCGCGTGATGCACGCGCATCATTGACGCGGGCGCGGGGCAAGGCGCAGTATTGCGCCTGACCTCCACCCTGCGCCGGTCCGATGCCGGCAGCCCCCAACGCACAGGAGTGTGGCCATGCCCCGCTCGCCCGCGTCGCGCCACTGTCTCGCCGTCGCAACCGCAATGCTGCTCGCGCCTTCTCTTCTCGTCGCCTCGGATTTCAAGACTCTGACTCTTTCTGACCACGACCCGGCGCAGAAGGTCGAATGGCCAGTCACGGAAGCTGCCAGCAGGCGGGCACCTGCGGACAGCGTCCTTCGCGGAACGTTCGAGTACAAGCGAACGACCCGACACCAGATCGCCGGGCGTGTGCATTGGCTCGCGAGCGAGAGCATGAGCGACGCCTACCGCACCTGCTACAGCGTCTGGTATCAGGGTACGACCCGGGAGGAGACACGGCTGCGGTTCGCGAACCAGGACAGCGTCGTCTCGAACGCGGGCGAAGCACGGGGCGAAGTCGGACTGCTGGTCGCCGCGGGCGAGCCCATCCTGTGGGACGACGACTGGACGATCAACAGCGCCGACCTCTTTCTGCTGGCCCTGCCGGTTTCCTCGACCTACCTCATCAATCTGGTCAGCGACGAACGGGACCAGTCCCCGAGGCTCTACATCGGTTTCGGCCTCGGGTTGTTCTGGGGGATCGAGCGCCTGTCCGCGAAGATAGAGAACCAGTCCTCGATCTACGAATGGCACGACACGTCGTTTCGGTGGTCGTTCGAAGGCCACGCCTTGCTGGGAACTGCGAGACCAATCGGAGACAGCGCGAGTCTTGTCTTCGAACTGCAATGGACGCAGGCCGGCAAGGGCAGGCTCAAGCGGGCCGAGCTCACCGCCCAGCAGATTGCAGACGGATGGGATGAGGTGTTCAACGACATCCAGCATCCGGACTTCAACTTCACCGGCCTGAATCTGAGCCTCGGGGTGCGCTGGTAGGAAGCGCGGCGATGCCCGTCCGGCGCCCTCTTCTCGCCCGTCGCGTCCTCCTCCTCGGCCTCGCCGTCGTCCTTGCCATCCAGACCGCATTCACGGCGTGGTCCGTCCTGACCGTGCGCGGCCGCACGCCGCTCATGGTGGGAGCGGGCATCCCCCGCGGATTGGGCTATGACTCCGCGCCCGACGGCGACTGGTACGATCTGGCCCGGGTTCGCGCCGACCGGGGCGTCACGCTCGCCTGGGTGGACCCGGACGGTCCCATGGCGCGCGCGGGCCTCCGCGCGGGCGATCTCGTGATCTCCGTGGACGACGATCCGGTGTTCGAAAGACCCGGCGCCTATTTCGAGATGCTCATCCG
>CAZPUV010000268.1:0-3773 GCA_964589805.1 uncultured bacterium
GCCGGCGATAGGCAACGGGCTGCCGGCTCACCACTTCCGAATGGTGACCTCGCCTATTTCAACACCGGTATAGCTGTCGTCGTCGTAGAAGAAGTCGCGCAGCTGGTAGTTGGGCTGGTTCGCCACGCGCACCATCCTGGCGCGGACGCGGTAGCGGCCCTCCGCGATATCGGTGGGAATGTCGATGCGGACATCGTCCACCACGATCTCTCCTTCCGCCCAGGCGTCCGGCGCGAAGAGCCCCCCGTGGATCATGTGGTCCGCGCGGAAGCGATAGCGCTCGCCGCGCCAGCGTTCGAACAGTTTGCGCGTGACCTTGGGAAACGGCTTCCCCCCGAGCGGTAGCGTCAGATCCTTGCGATCGAAGCGCACCACCACCATGTACGTGCCGGGCGGGGCGAGTGTGGCGCGCGTCCAGTACAGATCCAGTACGAGTTCGCCGCCGGCGGGCAGGATGCCGGCGCCGCGCAGGTCCGCGCCCTCGAGGACGGCCTCGCCCGCGGCCACGCCGATGGCCCGGGCGTTGCCGGGCAACGCTGCCACGACCGGTCTCGGCGCGGGGCGCGGCAGAGTGCTCAAGCGCTCGTCGTGTCTCCATCG
This sequence comes from uncultured bacterium, assembly GCA_964589805.1. GTDB lineage: Bacteria > Krumholzibacteriota > Krumholzibacteriia > WVZY01 > JAKEHA01 > JAKEHA01. Next base: position 601 of record CAZPUV010000268.1, read on the forward strand.
GAAAACGATGATACCGTCGTCGAGTGGCGTCGATTCGAACTCGTAGCGGAGGGATTCGAACATCTCCACGGCGTCCTGTGCCGCGCGTGGCTCCAGCGTCCAGTAGTTGAGAATCAGTCCCGCCGGAATCGCGCGGTTGATCACCACGTGCGACACGCGGTTCTCCCGGATCAGGACATCCTTCTCCCGCGCGCTCGTGTACGGGCTCACGATGTCGCGGGCCGCGTTCATGCGCTCCTCGACGCGGAGGTCGTTGGGGGGCGCGTGCTGGTCGAGCGTGCACACGACGAACGAGGGTGTGAAGGCGCTCATGAGGTACGACGTCACCGGATCGCTCGCCACGATGGACCCGGGCGGAAGCGTGGTCGCGAGCTGGTACAGGCCCCGGGCCCACCGGTCGGGGCCGCGGCGGTGCTCGGCTTCAAGCAGGCGCGGAGAGAACGCGGTGCGCCCGAAGAGGGGGACGATCAGTGCGACGACCATCGCGGCAACCGCGAACATGGCGACCGGTGAACGCGCGCGCCGGTTCGCTAGCAGGAACGCCGGCAGCAGGTAGAAGGGAACCATCGGGTCGAGCCGGAAGGCGAGGTAGCGTATGACGCCATACAGCGGGGTCATGACGAATGGAACCAGCTGGATCACCAGATACGTCACGAGCGATGCGATCGCGAATCCCACGCCGGGCACGTCGCGACGCCTGCTCCACAGGAACGGGATGCACACGACGGCCGCGAGCCCCAGCGGGCCCAGGATGTACCAGAGGCGCAGCGGGTCGGCCATGAACCAGCCGTCGGTGACGAACACCGCGCCCTGGACCTGTTCGTGGAGGGGGTTGGTCTGATACGCCGTGGACATCCGGTACAGCAGGAACGGCAGGGCCCCCGCCGCACCCCAGAACGCGACGCGAAGCGATCGCGCGAGGTGTTCTCCGAGCGTGGTACAGGGCGAACAGGTTCGCCACACCACGATGATGCCGGCCACCGCAACGACGAGCACCGCGTACTGAACGTGCACCGCCGTGGCGGCGAAGGCGTAGACCGCGCACCAGCGCGCCGCCGACGAGGGACCGCGGTGCAGGTACTCCATCGCCGATGCGATGAACAGGAGCAGGAACGCCGCGCCGAACCGGTTGGGGTAGAACGCCGCCCGCACCATCGGGTCGGAGATGCTCCAGTCGGTGCCGAGCAGGAACAGGATCACGGCGATCGCCGCGGCTAGCCGGTGGCCCTGCAGGAGCAATCGGGCCGACGCGTAGACCGCGAGCGTCATCACCAGCAGGAGAAAGGCGCCGTAGCCTCCCAGCACGTCGATGGGGGACGCGCCCGTGTGCCGCGCGGTGAACCCGTACACGGCGTGGAGCAGCGCCTTGCGAAAATCCTCGCCGTCCTCTCCGGGCGCCGCGTAGATCGCGGTGTTCGGGAACGGGTCGCCGGTGCGCGCGATCTCCGCGATGTATCCGGCGTGGTCGATGGTGTCACCGGTGATCTCGAGCGACGGGCCGCTGATCATCACCCCGATGACGGGCTGGAGGATGAGGAGCGCCAGTATCGCGAGCATTCGCCGGTCGCGTGTGCGCAGCGGGGCGTGCAACGGGTTGATGCGCGTCCGGTCCGGTCGCGGCGACAGCGCCGCGACCACGAGAATGATCAACGGGAGCGCGAGGCGGAACGCGTCGACGGATACGCCGGTGAGCGTCCAGGCGAGCGCGCACGCCATCAGGAACGCGAGGCCCGTGGCGCAGGCGAGCGCGGCCGAGTCGACCGGGTCGGCGCCGCGCAACCGCGCGATGCGGTTCAGGAGCACCCCGGGCAGCACGACGCAGAAGCCGATGACGACCGGAATACCCAGCGGCGCCAACCGCACGGGCGCGTACGGCGTCAGGGCGTAGGCTGCCGCCGCGAGGACGAGCAGGAGGGGTGATCGAGGCGAAATCATCGAATGCCGCAACGGGTAACCGGGAATCGTCTAAGGTTTTGTGTTTATAGCAGATGTAGCAACGTGCTAGAATATAAATCTTGAAGCGAGTGTTTGCCGACCCCGGGATTTCCATTTCCCCCTCGAGACTTGAACGGGCGTGACACCGGTGCCTCATCGGATTCTGATCCTCAACAACGAGTTCCACATGGGAGGGCTGGAGAAGAAACTCTACGAGTTCCTGGCCCGCACCGACCGGACGCGGTTCCAGATCGCGGTCTGCTGCCTCAAGGAGGGCGGGTACTTCAAGACCCGCATCGAGGAACTCGGGATTCCGTTCTACGAGCACCTGTTGAAGCACAGGTTCGATGCGCTTGCCTTCCGCGGACTCGACCAGGTGCTCCGAAGGGAACGCAGCCAGCTGATCTACACGTTCGGTCACCCCAACACCGTGCTTTTCTCGTACCTGGCGAAGTCGCGCCGCCTCGTGGACCGGGTCGTGGTGGCCTACCACGCCACCGGGGCAGTCGATGGCGGCCGTCAGGTGCCGCGCTACCTGCTTCCGCTCTTGTGGCGATTCGACGCGTTGCTCGCCCTCGCGGAAGAACACAGACGCTACCTTGCCGAGGTGGAGGAACTGCCCTTGGAGAAGATCCGTGTGATCTACAACGGCGTCGACACGGATCACTACCGGCCGCCTTCGCCCGGCGAGCGAGAAAGGGTGCGCGCCGGCCTCGGGCTGCCGCCAGGCGCTTTCGTCGTCATGGCGGTGGCGTCGCTCAAGGAACTCAAGCGGCTGGACCTGTTGATCCGGGCGGCCGCGCCCCTGGCCCGGCGCGACGGACCCGGCGCGCGCATCGTGCTGGTGGGAGATGGGCCGGAGCGGGGAGCGCTGGAAGCGCTTGCCCGGGATCTCGGTCTGGGACAACATGTGTTGTTCTGCGGCGTGCGCGACGACGTCAACGTCATCCTGCGGGCAGCGGACGCGGTGGCGCTCTCATCACGAACCGAGGCGTTCCCGAACGTGGTCCTCGAGGCGATGGCGACCGGCCTCCCGGTGATCGCGACGAACGTCGGCGGCAACGGCGAGCTGGTCGAGGCAGGGATCACCGGCCTGCTCGTACCCGCCGCCGACCCCCGTGCGCTCGCGCAGCCGATGCTCGCTTATGCCCGCGATCCGTCCGCGGCGCGTGCCGCAGGGCGGAACGGGCGGGCGCGCATCGAACGCGAATTCAGCCTGGAAGCCATGCTCGGCCGCT
>CAZPUV010000269.1:0-3763 GCA_964589805.1 uncultured bacterium
CACCGCGTTCCGTGAAAACTCGCCCACGGCGATGCGCTCCAACTCGTCGACCGGCTTGTACGCCACGAGGGTCACACCGCCAGGGGCACTGCGGCCGATGAGCGCCGGTCCGGCCAGCAGATACTGCCCGGTTCCGCGCAGGTACTCGATGGTGGGGACGAGCGCGGCGTCACAACGTCCGCGGACGAATGACTCCACGATGGACGCCGCCGGCTCGAAGCATACGGAGCCGGACAGCGACTCGTCCTGCAACAGGCCGTAGAGCAGCGGACGGGTCGAAACGAAGTCGGTGGCACCGAAGCGAAGCTGTTTCACGCATCTCTCCCGTGGAATCCAGTCCGTGGCGCATCGTCCGCGCATTCAGTCGCACGCGACGCGGAATGTGTCTGCTTATAGCACCGGTCCAAAATGAGCAGCAAGCAGTATTCCAATTCGCCACCGCGGGGCTCCCCTGGAGCGACTCGAAGCCCGCTGACCACACCGGTCGCTGTGTTCTGGAGCGATCGCATCGGTCCGGTCGACGCCGGGCGCCAAAGCGCTGGACGGCCGGTCTGACCTCCCGGTATGCTTCAGGCGGCCGAGCCGGGGCCACGAACGCCGATGCCCACAGACCCGAGATCGCGAAAACGCACGACGCGCCTCAAGGAGATTGCATTTTTCGGCCTCCTGACCGCGCTCGGCATGGTGTTCTTCTCCCTGGTGCGGGACAACACCTACTGGCACGGCGACGACTGGAACTACCTGATCCAGGCGGTGGAGATCGAGGGCGACTGGCGCCAGCTCTTCTCCACGCGGCTCCACGAGACCTTCCAGCCCCTGCCCAATCTGGTGTTCTTCATGGAGTTCCAGCTGTTCGGGCTGGACGCGCGGTCGTACTACTTCTTCAACGTCCTCGTCCACTCGATCAACGCGTTTCTGGTCTACTTCCTCGTGCGTACGCTGCTCAAGGACCGCACCATCGCCGTACTGTCCGGCCTGCTGTTCGAGTTCGCGGTGGGAAACTACGGCAAGTCGGTAATGACGGTGTCGGGCATCAGCGATCTCATGATTACGACGCTGACCCTGCTCACCATGATCTTCTACGTCAAGAACGAGCTCGAGGAACGCGGGGGAATCTGGAGACGGAATTTCATCCTGTGCATTGTCTTCTTTGCGCTCAGCCTGCTTTCCAAGACGACGTCGTTTTCGCTTCTCGGACTCATGCTGGCATTCAACCTCTTCTTCCGGGAACAGACCGGACGAAGGTTGTTCGACCGAAACATCGTGGTCTTCTCCTCCTTTGCCCTGATCGTGCTGGCGGTGAAACTCGCCATCCAGCGGGAGATTCCCGGCGCGAGCGACCTGGAGGTCACAGGCTGGTCGATGCCGAGGAACTACGCCGGTTACCTGGTGCGGATGGTGTTTCCGATCCACTCGTCCACGCTCGTGACCCACGCCGGGGCGGCGGTCAGGTTCATCTACGAGTTCGCGACCGCGATCCGTGTCGTGATTCTCCTGTGCATCCTCTCGTACTCGGTGTTCGGTTTCATATTCGGCAATCGCGTGATCCGGTTTTTCATCGCGTGGACGTACATCGTGGTGACTCCGTTCTGCTTCTTCCGCTTCCCGGCGGACTGGCTCGACATCCGCTTCCTCTACCTGGTGTCGGTGGGCTTCAACATGATTCTCGCCTCGGGCACCGTTCTCGCGGCACGTCTCCTGTACCAGCGCCCGTGGCGCCGGCGGCTGCCGTATCTGATCCCGGCCGCGTTCGTGGCCCTCTCCTACTTCGTTCTGGTGCAGCTGGACGGGAACTACGAGCGTAAGGCCAAGTCGCCCCAGCTCAATCAGGTGAAGGCGCGTTTCTACGAGATGTATACGAAGGGGACGGCCGAGCGGGAGACGCTCCCGAAGCCGGAGGATTGAGTTACATCAGATAGCGGACTTCCGCGCCGGGGATCGCCTCGAGACGGTTCATCTGTTTGCTCTCGATCGTCCCGCTCAGGACACAGAGATCATCGCGGTAGTCGTTGCGGGCGTCGTGGAGCAGGCGGCGCACGAGCGATATCGTCCTTCCGTCGCCCGCCGGCAGCGTCACCTGCACGCGAACATTCCGACCGTAGAAGAACTCGTCGATGCGGTCGCGGAGAGCACCCATCCCCTCGTTGGTCGATGCGGACACGAAGACCGCGTCGGGGAAACGAATGCGCAGACCCTCCAGCAATTCCGGAGTGAGGCGGTCGATCTTGTTGAACACGTAGATCGTCTCGACACCGGGGTTCTCGATGGAGCTGACCGTCGTGTCGGCGATTTCCATCTGCTCCTCCCAGGCCGGGTGGGAGATGTCGACGACGTGCAGGTACAACTCCGCCTGCGCGGTGTCTCCCAGCGTGGCCTTGAAGCTGGTCTTCAGGTGGTCGGGGAGTTTGCGGATGAATCCCACCGTATCGATCAGGAGTACGGCGTGATCGCCATTTTTGTGGCCGTTTCCGTTTCCCTCGCCTGCCCCGTTGAGACGACGCGTGGTGGTGTCGATCGTGGCGAAGAGCTGGTCGCGCACGAGCACGTCCGCGCCGGTCAGACGGCGCATGAGCGTGGACTTTCCCGCGTTGGTGTAGCCGATGAGTGCTGCGATATGACGTTCGCCGCGTGCGCGCCGGAGAGTCTCACGGCGCAGATCGATCTTCTTGAGCTTCCGCTTTAGAGACGAGATGCGCTGGTAGATCTTCCGACGGTCCACTTCGAGCTGTGTTTCACCCGGGCCGCGCGTGCCGATGCCGCCCGCCTGGCGCTCCAGGTGCTGCCAGAGCGATTTCAGCCGCGGCAGCGAATACTCGAGTTGCGCGAGCTCGACCTGGATCTTGGACTGCATGCTCTTGGCGTGGCGCGCGAAGATGTCGAGAATCAGCTCCGTGCGGTCGATGACGCGCACGTTCAGGATCTTCTCCAGGTTCTTGGCCTGTGCGGGGGAGAGGTCGTCGTCGAAGACGACCAGGTTGATCGCCCAGTTCTCGCAGATTTCCTTGAGTTCGGTGACTTTGCCGGCGCCGACGTAGGTGGTGGTGTCGATGCGACCGCGCCCCTGAACGGTGCGGCCGATCACCTCGGCGCCCGCCGTGGTGGCAAGCTGCTCGAGTTCGTCGAGATGCTCCTGCGCTTCTGCGGTGGACCCGCCGCGGAGGCTGACCCCGACGAGGTAAGCCCTCTCGACCCGCGCGCGGGTTATAACTTCAAATGCGCGCTTCACTTGGGAAGGCTTCCCCCGATATGCTGGCTGCGAGACGTTTCGATGGCGACTCCTTCCGGGACCGAGCCCGGGGGAATTATAACAAATTCCGGGCCAGTTCGAAACGGGGGGCTGACGCACCCGGCAGATTTGCCCTCCCGCGGGCCGGGGTGATACGCTCCCGTCGTACCGGCCAAGCCGGTCCCTACGCGAAGGAGAAGCAGGATGACGTCCGCTCTCGTAGAAGCCTGGAAGATGAGCAATGAGGTCAATCTGTTTCTGCTGAAGCAGATTCCGCCGGCGTGTCTCAAAGACAGCTACGCGTCGCGTACACGCACGGTCGCCGATCAGTTCGTGCACATGCACAATGTGCGGCTGCGGTGGATGCAACACGTCGCACCCGATCTGGTCGGCGGGGTAAAGCCGATTCCGCAAGCTGGCGCGAAGACGAAGACGGCGCTGTCGCGAGCGTTGCGAGCCTCCGAGCCGGTCATTGCGCGCTATCTCGAGCGTTGCGAGCAGGCCTTCACATGCGGTCGTAATGAACCGATTCGGCCG
>CAZPUV010000270.1:0-3761 GCA_964589805.1 uncultured bacterium
GGCGCCAGGTCGAACCTGCTGCCCGGGCATTACGCCGACGGCGAACCCTCGAGCGGGCGGCGCACGTTCGCGTCCGCGTCGCGGATCGATCGCCAGAACTTCACGTTGTCCTCACCCTTCTTCCAGGACAGGTAGACCACGGTGTTGTTCTGGATCGAGAAGAAATCCACCATTCCGCGCTCCTCGTCCTTGAGGATGCAACCGGCGTCCCGGATGGACGACCGGGCCTTCTCGACCTCGGCCTCGACCGCTTTCATCTCGTGGGTCTTGTCTTCGAGTTCAACCGAATCCCGGTTCTCTTCGTCGGCGCCGCATTCGACGATCAGTTTGAGGATGGCGATCTCCTCGAGCAGCCACAGGAATCGCTGCCGGTTCCTGCGGATTCGTTCGAGCGTGTTCTCCAGGAACCCGATAAGCGCGTTCGCCTCCTCGACGGTGAAAAACTTGGGGTTCATGCGGACTCCTTGCCACGCGACCGGGGGCGTCGCCGCGATCTCGCACGTGGTGCCACTGCCAATCTCGCCCTTAGCGCTTCCGAACGGGCGTTTCACGCCCATCCTGTGGTATACGTAGCCACATGGCTCCCAAAAATCAAGCGTAATTCCCCGTTGTTCCTTGTGTATTGTTTCACGGGGGAAAAGGAGTTGCACGTCGCGTTTATCGACGTGCTTGAAGAAACATCGCCAACCACATGTCGTATATGCGTGCTCTGCCCGGAGAGCGGGCGCGCGAAGCCGGCAAACGGCGTCGCTTCAGGCCAATTCACCGCCGATGACTTCTCACGCAAATCATATGATCGATCTCGCGGCGATCGACGCGGTCGGATTCGACCTCGACCACACGCTCGCCCTCTACGACGACGCGGCCGTGAACGGGCTGGCGGCCGCTTCGGCGCGACGCCTGCTCGTGGAACGCTTCGGGTATCCCGCCTCGCTGGCCGCGGCCGGCCGTGCGATGGAGTTGCCCAGGGCCGGGCGATCCCTGGCGGCGGATCTCCGGCACGGCGCCATCGTGAAACTCGACTCGTCGCGCCGCGTGTCCCGCGCGCGACTGGCCGGCCGGTGGCTCCACGGCGACGAGCTGACCGCGCATTACGAGGATTCGATCCCCGAGTCACCGGAGCGCGCGTACACCGTCTACTCGCCGTTCGAACTGCCCGTCCTCTGGCTTCTCGAGGAGTTGGAGCTGCGGCTCGGGGAAACCGGCGACCGCGCCCGGCGCTGCGAGCACGTTCGAAGCATGCTGGATGTCGCGCATACGGACGGAACCCTCAAGGCGCGGCTGCGGGCAGACCTGCCGCGGTTCGTAAGCGGCATCCCGTCGATCGCCGACGATCTCGTCCGCTGGCGGGCGTCGGGCAAGCAGCTCTTCGTCGTCACGAACAGCGAGCCGGACTTCGCAGTCGCCGTCCTCGGCCGTGCCATCGGCCCCGGATGGCGCGAGGTGTTCCGGGTGGTCGTGACCGGGGCGGGCAAGCCGGCTTTTTTCCATCGCTCCACGGACCGGCACGCGGTTGTACGTCGCGCCGGCCCGGAGGCGGTCGTGCTGGATGGCGGCAGCGCGGGTGCCGTGGAGAGCATCCTCGGCGTGTCCGGGGGGCGCGTCCTGTTCGTGGGCGACAACCCGAACTCGGACATCCGGTCCGCGCACGGGTACGGGTGGAGGACAACGCTCATCGTACCCGAGCTCCGGGCCCCCGAGTCGGACAGCGATGACTGGGGCGCGCCGCTCCTGCACGAGGGCACACCGACGTGGCTCTCACGGATGATGCGGGACTACGCCGACATCGTGTGCGATCGCGTGGACAGGTTCCTCGCGCTGGACCCGCACGCGCTGCTGACACCCCTCCGGAACGTGCGGGAAACGCCCGGTGCCGAAAGCCCTTGACACTGGGCCGGTTCCAAACCAACATGAGTGCCGTTTCGGACCTTTTTCCCCGGGAGTTGAACGCATGCAGGCCAACCAGCAGTTGACCCACACACCCGTCTGGACGGTTTCGGATATCGTCGCGCCGGGTACACGCGCCGGACGAGTCGCTCTCGGAATTGCACTTTCCCTCGCGTTCGCCGGGCTCACCGCGCTCGGGGCCAACATCGTCATTCCGCTGCAGCCGGTTCCCATCACGATGCAGACGTTGTTCGTGCTCCTGGCGGGCGCAAGCATCGGCCGGGGCTGGGGTTCGTCGAGTCAGATGATCTACGTTGGCATCGGAGCCGCGGGTGTCCCGTTCTTCGCGGGCGGGGCCTCCGGAGCCGGGATCCTGGCCGGGCCGACGGGAGGGTATCTGATCGCATTCATGCTCGCGCCGCTGGTCGTCGGCACCCTGCTGCGCCGCTCGTCGCGTCTCGGATGGCAGATCGCCGCGTTCTCGGCCGGTGAAGTGCTGATCCTGGCGCTCGGCGTCGCCCACCTCGCCCTCTTCTACACCCACGCCCTGGGACAGGCACTGGCCGTCGGGCTGCTTCCCTTCCTGCCGGGTGCCGTGTTCAAGATCACCGCCGCGGTTTCGATCCACCGGTCGTCCCAGGCGCTCATCCGCCACTACCGGCGCCGCGAACCTGCCTGAACGGTTCCGCCTCCCAGTCCGGCATGCATATTGCGTCACCGCAAACGCATGTTCTCCGGGCTTAGAATCCAATCCCATCTCCTCGCCGGGCTCGTCCTGCTGGGCGCCCTCGAGGGGTGCACCATTGCCGGGCTCGGCGGTGGAGCCACCCCGGCGGGGACCGGGGAGACTCCGGATGGCGGCCTGTATGTCGCGGACATGCCGCAGACCCGCGAAGGTCTGGAAGCGGAGGTTCGGCGACTCCGCGGTGAGCAGGACCGCCTGGCACGCACCCATCTCCTGCTCGAAGACGAGCTCCGCTGGGCTCACGAGGATCTCCGGCTCGCCGAACGGCAGTTCTCCGAGTTCGAGCACCGGCTGACGGAGGATTTCGGCAAGGCGGCGGCCGTCACGGCCGCGGCGGAGGCCCGGATTCACCTCGACAGAACCCGGAATACCATCGCGTTGCCGGACTCGACCGCAAAGCGCGTGGAAGATCTCATCCGGACGTCGGAGCGGCTGATCAAGAACACCAACTACCTCGCGGCCCTGTTCTTCGCCGAACGCGCCAATCACACGCTCAAGGGCACGGAGCGCCGCTCGGGGCTGAATGTCGCGGGAAGCACACGGATGGTATCTTCGACCACGGCCAACCTCCGCCGGGGCCCCGGGCAGGAGCACGCCGTGGTGACGACGCTCCCCCAGGGCGCCCGCGTGTCCTGCCTCGAATCGGTCGGGAGCTGGTGGCGGGTCGTGACCACCGACGGCTCCGGCGGGTGGGTCCACGCGTCTCTCCTGCGCTGATTCTTCCCCCGTCTGCTGAGAAACAGCCACGCACGTGTGTCCGGCATCCCCGGCGCACCGGAGACCCCGTCACCTGAACCAGGATTTCGGGGGACACCCTACGTCAGGGCGTAGTGGACGCAGTTCTTGCCCGCGGCCTTCGACTGGTACAGGGCGCGGTCGGCGGCGTTGAAGAACTCCCGGCGGTTGCCGCGGAAGGCCGACACGCCGATGCTGACGGTGACCCTGAGCACGATGTCGGTGTCGGGCACGTTGAAGCGAACGGCATCGACCTTCCCGCGGATCTTCTCCGCCACCTCCTGCACACCGTGCTCGTCGGTGTCGGGAAGCAGGATCGCGAACTCCTCGCCGCCGTAACGGGCAACGATGTCGGTATCCCGCATGGTCTCGCGCAGCACATCGGCGACGGTGA
>CAZPUV010000271.1:0-3754 GCA_964589805.1 uncultured bacterium
CGAGCTTGCTCACTTCCTTGGTCTTGAACGACTCCGGATCGTCCAGCACTTCGCCGTCGCGGTTGCCGAGAATGTTGGTCGAGTACCAGCCGCTGACACCCAGGAGCCGGGCCCGGAAACCGGGCGCCAGGATGGTCTTCATCATGGTCTGGCCGGTCTTGAAGTCCTTGCCGCAGATGGGGACTCGCATCTCCTTGGCGAGTTCCACCATGGCGGGGATGTCGACCGACAGGTTGGGCGCGCCGTTCGCGAAGGGCACGCGCTCCTTGAGCGCGGCGTAGGCGTACACCATGCTCGGCGAGATCGCCGGGTCGTTGCCCTTGAGCGCCTCTTCGAAGGCCTTCACGGACTGGTGGACCGGCTGTGACTCCAGATAGACCTCGGTGCTGCCGCACCACACCATGACCATGCGGTCGAGCTTCTTCTCGGTCTTGAAGCGCCGGATGTCCTCGCGCAACTGGTCGGCGAGTTCCATCCAGTTCTTGCCCTTCTTGACGTTGGGCCCGTCGAGCTTCTTGACGTAGCGCGTGTCGAACACGGCCGGCATGGGCACGATCGGCTCGAGGCGATCGCGCACCTGCAGGAGCAGGTCCTTCTCCAGCACGCCCGCCTTGCGCGCCGCTTCGTAGGCGTTGTCGGGAATGGGATCCCAGCCGGCGAACTCGACCTGTTCGAGCGTGGCCAGCGGGACGAAGTCGTGGATGCGGGGCGACCGGTTGTCGGTCCGTTTCCCGAGGCGGATGGTGCCCATCTGGGTGAGCGAACCGATCGGCTTGGCGATGCCCGCGCGAACGGCCTCGACGCCCGCGATGAACGTGGTGGCTACGGCGCCCATGCCGGGCAGGAGAATGCCCAGCCTGCCCGACGCCGGCCGAATGGATTGGGTCTGTTTCATGGATCTCCTTCGAAGTCGCCCGTGGGGCGGCAGGTTTGGAAACGCCTCCACCATACCCGGCGCAGATATATAATTGAAGTTTAATCTAATTATCATTATCATAAGTATTGCTAATGGAAATCCGCCAGTTGAAGTACTTCCTGTCCGCGGCGCGCCTCGGGAGCATCGGGGCGGCCGCCGCCGAGCACTTCGTCACCCAGCCGGCGGTGAGCCTCCAGATGAAGAAGCTCCAGGAGGAGGTCGGGCAGAAGCTCCTCGTGCGTCACGGCCGCCGGCTCGTCCCCACGGAGGCGGGGAGCGTCCTCGTGGCGCGCGCGGAGGAACTGATGCGCGGCCTCGAGCGGCTGGAGACGGAACTGCACGGCCTGCGCGAACTGGAGACCGGCACGCTTCGCGTGGGGAACACGGACGCTGCGAGCGTGTACGTGCTGCCCGACGTCTACCGCGCCTTCCACGGCCGCTATCCGGGGGTCCGCATCGAGATCGTGGTCGGAGAGACGCAACGGTTGCTGGACGCGCTGGCCGCGCGCCGTATCGAACTGGCGACGGCCACGCTCCCCATCCAGGCGCGCGGGCTCGTCGTGCGGCCGATCTACCGGGAGGAGCTGGTGGTGGTGGTGCGCCCCGATGACCCGCTCGCGGCCCGCAAGCGCGTGACACTCGGCGAACTGGTTGGACACGGTGTGATCGCCTATCCGGCCGGGTCGATCACCCGGGGCATGATCGACGAGGTCTTTGCCGCCAGCGGCGAAGCGTTGCACGCGCGCATGGAGATTTCGAGTCCGGAAGCGATGAAGCAGCTCGCGCAGGCGGGTCTCGGATCCACCATCCTGCCCCGACCGGTCGTCGCGGCGGAACTCGAACGCGGGATCCTGAAGGTGGTGCCCGTTCCCGGGGTTCGCTTCGAACGCGAGATCGGGATGGTCTACCGCGAGGATGGCGTCCTCTCGCAGGCGGCCAGCGTATTCCTGGAAATGGTCGAGACGCGTTTCCGGCGCAGCGTCAAAAGGGTCGCGAAGAAGGGCCCGGGCGTGGCACAATGAAGACGCGCGGCTCCTGCCCGTTGATCTCATGACAGATTTCACACGAGAACTCGAAACTGCCCGATCGCTGGCGCTCGAAGCCGGCCGGATCGTGCGCGCATCGTACGCGACGATCACGGAGACCGACGTGGACGAGAAGGGCCGGAACGACTACGTCACGTTCGTCGACCACGAATCGCAGCGTGTGATCGTCGACGGACTCCGCGCCGCCTTCCCGGACGACTTCATCGTCGCCGAGGAGGATCTCGCGCCGGAGGTCAACCGCGGGAGAGAGAAGAGCGCACGTCGCTGGTACATCGATCCGCTCGACGGCACCACGAACTACATCCACGCCTATCCCCATTTCGCCGTGACGATGGCGCTCGAGGTCGCCGGGCGGATGACCGTGGCGGTCACCCACGCCCCGCTGCTGGACGAGACCTTCACGGCGGTGCGGGGCGGCGGCGCGTTTCTCAACGGCCGCCCGATGCACGTGAGCCGGCTCCGGGACGAGAACCGGATTCTGCTCGGGACGGGCTTCCCGTTCCGCGCGCGGCACCTGCTGGATGTGTACCTTCGCTCCTTCGCCCACTTCTTCCATCACGCGCGGGGGATCCGGCGCGGCGGTTCGGCGGCGATGGATCTGGCGTACGTCGCCGCGGGGCGACTCGACGCGTTCTGGGAGATCACGCTGAGTCCGTGGGACATCGCGGCCGGCGTGCTCCTCATCGAGGAGGCCGGCGGCCGCATCACCGACTTCTTCGGGGGGGACACCTTTCTCCAGACCGGGCACCTGATCGCGTCCAACGGGCTCCTGCACGACTGGATGATGGAAGGGATCGCGGCGATCTTTCCCCGCGACGGGGACTACTCGAGGCGTTCATGAGCACCGGCAACCAGGCTGCGCCCGTCGGTCCCGCTCACGGGACTCCGGCTCCCTCGCGCGGGGTCTGGCGCGACGTCGTGCTCGTCACGGTCGTCGCCCTCGCGGTGCGGCTGGCGTACTACCTGGTCAATTCGCGCGGCAATCCCGCATTCGATTACCCGATCATGGACTCGATGTACATCGACCGGTGGGCGAAGGCGCTTGCCGCCGGCAGCGCCGAGCCGTCCGTCTTCTTCCGCGGGCCCCTCTATCCGTATTTCCTGGGGATCCTGTACAAGGTGGCGGGCGCGAACATCTCCGTGGCCGTGGTGGCGAATCACCTGATGGGTGCCGTCACGGGCGGGCTCGTCGTGCTGCTGGGGCGCGAGTATTTCACGCGGGCGGTGTCGCTCACGGCGGGACTGGTGTACGCGCTCTACTGGCCGTTCATCTACTTCGAAGGCGAGATACTCGTCGAGCCGATGTCCATCGCACTTCTCGTGCTCGCGCTCTGGAGAACCGCACGCGCCGCCGCGGTGCCCACGGTGACCCGCCTCGGCGTGGCCGGCGCAACCCTGGGACTCGCCGCACTCGCGCGCCCGACGATTCTCGCCCTGATCGTCGTGCTGCCATGGGTGTTCCTGGCGGCTCGCCGCGTTTCCGGCCCGAAGGCCCCGTCGCGGATCCGGGACGGGCTGCTCCCGGCGGCAATCGTCGTCGTGACGTGCGCGCTCGTTCTCGCACCCGCGACGATCCACAACTGGCGGGCGGCCCGGGCGCTCGTGCCCGTGGCGTGGTCGGGCGGACTGAACCTCTACATCGGTAACAATGCCGACGCCGACGGCAGGAGCGCCGTCATCCCCTTCGCGCAGTCACCGTGGATGGGTGGTGAGGACGAGGCGCTCGCCATCGCGTCCGAGCAGGCCGGCCGGCCGCTCACGCCCGCACAGGCTTCCTCGTTCTTCGCGGGCC
>CAZPUV010000272.1:0-3754 GCA_964589805.1 uncultured bacterium
CCGCGACCGAGCCGTCATGGCAGCTCAGGCAGAGCTTGGACGACCCGTCCGGCTGACCGGGCACGTGATTCAGGGTGGCGCTGTTGTACAGGGTGTAGGTTGCCCCGGACACCTCATGGCTCCACAGGGGCGCGTAGTCCAGACCGTTGGCGACGGGGTCCATGGCGTTGTGGGGCGCATGGCAGACGACGCAGACCTCGTTGATTCCCAGTTCAGAACGCAGGTCGTGCGATGAATTCTGAATCCCGCCCACGGCCAGACTGGCAATCGCTACGATCGCCGTGCACACGGCGACAAAACTGGCGGCGGCCGCGAAACGATATGTTGGCACGGTACTCTCCTCTCGGGCGTAAATCCGCGGAGCGGCCGGCCGCAGGACTGTGCTCATGATCGCGCCGGGCATAAGTCCGGCGCATCGGGGCGACTCTAGCAACGCGCTTCGAGCGCGGGCAATACAAACCCTTCCGGGGCAGGTAGCCCGCTGAAGAACAGCAAGTTACGTGCCTTTCCGGCCGCCTCTGTAACCTTCCGGCCCGCCCCGACGTCATCTGTATGCGTGATGGCTCGCGACTTCCGAAAACTGGCCCGGGAGCACGGCGGGAGGATCTATTCGTTCGCGCTCCACACCCTGAGGAACCGGGAGGACGCCGAGGACGTGACCCAGGAAGCACTGGTAAGGCTGTGGCGGAACGCGGACGGGATCGATCCCGAACGCGTGCAGGCGTGGGTGATGAAGGTCACGAGGAACCTGGTGATCGACGCGAGCCGGCGGCGCAGGATGCGCGCGACCGTCTTCGCCGGCGGGCTGGACGTCGAGGCGGTCGCTTCGGCCGTCGCGAACGAGCCCACCCCCGCCGACCGTGCGGAGCGGCGCGAGTTGCGGGCGTTCCTCGAGACCGCCGTCGCGGAGCTCGACGAGCCCTACCGCAGCATCATTGTAATGAGAGAGATACAGGACTTCTCGTACGACGACATCGCGGTGGCGATGGAGATGCCGCTCGGAACGGTGAAGGTGTATCTGCATCGCGCGCGACGACGGTTGCGCGAGCGCATGCGCGGGGAGTTGAACCGTGTCACAGGATGATCGCATGGTGACGTGCGCGTGGGTCCTCGAACACGCCGAAGACTGCGTCGACGGCCCGGATGGCGGGCTCTCGCCGGTGGAACGCGACGCGCTGTCGCGGCACCTCGCCGCATGCGAGGACTGCCGTGGCGAGATCGCCGCGGCGCACGCCGTGCTGGCCGGACTCCGCGCGCTCCCCACGTTCGATTGTCCGCCGGGAGTGATCGAAGCGGCCGAACGTTCCATCGGTGCGACCGGCCGCGCGCGACCGGTCCTGCGCGATCCGCGCGCGTGGCTGCGGTGGGGCCCGGCCGCGGTCGCGGCGGCCGCCCTCGTGGCTCTGGTGGCCACCGCGCGCTGGGCGCCGCCCCCGGCGGTGGACACGCCGGCCGCCGAAGCCGGTGTGGAGCAGGCCGCCCGGGAGACGATGCTCGCCTTCTCGTACGTAGACCGGTACGTGCGGCGGACCGGCGAGATCGTGGCAACCGACGTGATCCAGAAGCGCGTCGTGGGAACCGTGGAGCGGACCCTCGACCGGGACCTGATCGAGCGGGGGGTGGCGCCGTCACTCCGGAGGGCAATGGGAAAGTCCGGAATTGTTGAAACAATACCGCCGCGCGAACGCTCTTAGAAGATGTACCACACGACAGAGAAACGTCACGGAGGATACAGAATGCGCAGACTCATCCAGACCACATGCATCGCCGCGGTGCTCGTCGCCACGACGGCACTCGCCGCGAACGCCCAGGGCAAGGACGAAAAGGACCGGGACGCGGCCATGCGATCGCATCCGGGGTACGTCGACTTCTCCCTGCTCGACCGTCTCGGGCAGGAACCCAAGGTGGAGGTCAACCTGCGCGACCCGATGCTCGGGCTGGTGGGCAAGTTCATCGGAGAGGAAGACCCGGAGTTGAAGAACCTGCTCGCGAGTCTCAAGCTCGTCCGCGTGCGCGTGTACACCGTCACCCCGGGCAACGTGAAGGGGCTGCTCGCCGCCGGCTCCGAGACGTCGAAGAGGCTGGACAGGGACGGCTGGGAGCGCGTCGTACGCGTCCGCGAAGAAGAAGAACTCGTCGACGTGTACTTCAAGCCCGCGAAGAACGCGGAGTGGATCGAGGGCGTGCTGGTGATCGCCGTGGGCGAGGACGACGAAGCCGCCTTCGTGAATATCGTGGGCACCATCCGCCCCGAGGACGTGGCGCGAATCGGCGAGCACCTCGACATCGAGGGCATGGACAGGGTCCGGATCGAGAAGAAGATCAAGAACTGAGCCCGACGGAAACACAGAGGAGCCACCCATGAACGCCTCGATGACAAGGACGCTCGTTCTCGCCGCAGCGCTCGGTTTCGCACCGCTGGCCGGCGGTTGCATGTGGGCGCCGGAACTGACCGACGTGAAGCAGGACATCGCGCGGCAGCTGCCCGGCGTCGGATTCCGCAAGAACGTGACGCTGTCGTTCGGTCCCCTCACGATGGGTCTCGCGCGCGCGATCACCGGCTGCATACCGGATGCACGCGAGGCGCACACCTATCTGCGGGACGTGAGCCGCGTGCAGGTGGCGGTCTACGAACTCGATGGAGCGCCCGCCGGGCACGACATCGACACGCCCTCGCGCCTCGAGGCGTTGATCGAGGACGGGTGGGAAATGGCCGTAAGGGTGCGCGAGGAGAGCGAAGCCGTGTGGCTTCTCTATCGAACCGACGGCGATTCGGTGCGCGAGATGTTCGTTGTCGTGGTCAGCGACGAGGAACTCGTTCTCGTCAAGGTGAAGGGGCGTCTCGAGCGGCTGCTGGCCGGGGCGCTCGAGCACGCCCGCGACGAGGACGGGTTCTGGCGCGATTCCGGCGTCAATCTATAACGTCATATAGCATCCGCTTCCATGGTTGCGCCTGGCGCCCGCTGCCCGTATCATTCCGCCGGGCGGCCGGGCCGCGGGGCGCCCGTCCCCGTTCCCGCCGCACCCCCCATCGATGATCGTCAGACCCGCTCCCGGACGGAGCCGCAAGGAGTTGTCGCCGAATGGCCGGAACAAGAGAACACGGAATCGGTTACGGGACTCACTTCCCCGCCGCGCGCAAGGTGTACGCGACGGGTTCGCGCGCGGACGTACGCGTTCCCCTGCGAGAGGTGACGTTGAATCCCACCCGCAGGGCGGACGGAACCGAAGAAGCAAACCCGCGCCTGCGCCTCTATGACACCAGCGGTCCGTGGACCGACCCCGACGTGCGCCTGGACGTGCGCGAGGGACTGGGGGCGCTGCGCGCGCGCTGGATCGCCGAACGCGGCGACGTCGAGTCGTACGAGGGCCGCGGCGGGCACCACGATCGCGACGGCCGCCCCGTTCCGTTCCCGGGGCTCAAGCGCGAGCGCCTGCGCGCCAGGTCCGGCAAGCGCGTCACCCAGATGCACTACGCGCGGCGCGGTATCGTGACACCGGAGATGGAGTACGTCGCGATCCGGGAGAATCTCGGGCGTGAATCCGCCTACGAAGCGGATCTGGCGCGCGGCGACGGACACACGGGCGCGCTCGCCCGCGCGCAGGTGGGCCGCACGAACGGATCGAACCACCAGCACCCCGGCAACCCGCTGGGAGCCCGTATTCCCCGCCACATCACCCCGGAGTTCGTGCGCGACGAGGTCGCCGCCGGCCGGGCCATCATTCCGGCGAACATCAACCACCCGGAACTCGA
>CAZPUV010000273.1:0-3754 GCA_964589805.1 uncultured bacterium
TCGTCCCAGGCCGCGTTGACGCCCGGGGCGTGATGGAGGTGGGCTTCGTGCGACTCGGTGCCGAGATCGGCTTCCAGAACCTCGACCTTGTTCTTCCGGTAGTGGTCGATGACCTTGTGCTTCAGGATCCCCACCAGCCAGGTCCGTATCGTCGATCCGCCGCGAAAGCCCTCCCGGGCCTTGAGCGCGGACAGAAAGGTCTCCTGCACGAGATCCGCGGCGAGATCCTCGTTGCGAACCCGCAGGATCGCAAAGCGGTACAGCGCGTCTCCGTGCTCGTCGACCCACCGTGAAGGATCGAGGGCCTGTTTCTTCTCGTCGACAGTCATGTCCGGGGCCATCCCGCGATCGCGTGCTGGATTCTGCCCCATTGTACGACCCCCGGTCGGCATTTTCAAAGGTGGACTCCCGGCCAGGCTCCGCGTATCATCGGGCTCTCGGTCCCGCGCGCGATTCCCCCGGGCCGGGCCCCCTCGCGCGACGGGCACGATCGAGTTACAATATACCCATGACGCGCCGTCCCTACGACCTGATCTGCTTCGACGTGGACGGAACCCTCGTTCGTCATCCCACCGGGAAAGTGATCTGGGAAGTTCTCAACCGCCGGTTCATCGGTGACGACAGCGTCAACGAAGAGCGGCACCGGTGGTACAACGAAGGCCGTATCACCTATCCGCAGTGGGTGGAGATGGACGTCCAGGGATGGATCGACGCCGGTGCGACCCGAGCGGAAATCGTGGACGCAGTGCGCGAGTTCGAACGATTCGACGGAGCGCACGACACGGTCTGGGAACTGAAACGCCGCGGCGTTCGCCTGGCGATCATCTCGGGAACGCTCGACGTCGTAATCGACACGCTCTTCCCGGAGCATCCCTTCGACGACGTCTATTCCAACCAGCTCCTGTTCGACGGGCGCGGCGTGCTCACGGGGTGGAAGGCGACGCCCTTCGATCTGGAGGGAAAGCCCATCGCCCTGCGCGAACTTTCCGCCCGGCACGCCGTATCGCTGGACCGCGCCGCCTTCGTCGGTGATGGTGCCAACGATATTCCCATGGTGGGCGTGGCGGGCTGTGTGGTGGCGTTCAACCCGCGTTCGCGCGAACTCGAACGGCTCGCGACCCACGTGATCCGTGAACCCAATCTGTCCCGACTACTGGAACTGATCGGCTGACCACATGACGAAGAAGGAATTCGACACCCCGGAGCGCGTGATCGACGAGATTCGCGCCATCTACGCCGACCCCGACCCCGACCTGTCCACGCGTCTCGTGCGCGAACTGATCGTGCACGCCCTCAAGTGCCATCGCGACGACCTCGAAGTGCTGGACATGAAGGTGCTGAGTCGCGCGATGGCGGAGTTCCGTTACGCGTCGCGGGTGTTCAAGCCCTACCGCGACCGCCGGAAAGTATCGATATTCGGATCGGCGCGCACGCCCGAGAAGGATCCCTACTACCAGATGGCGGTGAGCTTCGCGAATCTCCTCGCGCAGAAAGAGTTCATGGTGATAACCGGCGCCGCGGAAGGGATCATGAAGGCGGGGATCCAGGGTGCGGGCGCGGATGCGAGCTTCGGCGTGAACATCCTGCTTCCCTTCGAACAGGCGGCCAATACGATCATCGGGGACGACCCCAAGCTCATCACATTCAAGTATTTCTTCACGCGCAAACTGTTCTTCCTCATGGAGTCGAGCGCGGTCGCGCTCTTTCCCGGCGGCTTCGGCACGCACGACGAGGGCTTCGAAACGTTGACGCTGTTGCAGACGGGCAAGGCCCCGCCGATGCCGTTTCTGTTGATGGAACTGCCGGGCGAGACATACTGGGAGAGCTTCGATCGTTTCGTCCGCGAAGAGTTGCTGGGAAGGAAGTTGATCTCGGAAGTCGACCTCATGCTCTACCGGATCGTCCACTCCGCGGAGGAAGGCGTGGACTACATCACACGCTTCTACTCCGTCTATCACTCCACCCGACAGGTTCGCGACCGGCTGGTGGTCCGCCTGGAGAGTGAGCTTTCCGGTACCGCGATACAGACGCTCGCGAGGGAATTTCCGGATCTGCTGAAGAAGGGGACCATCGAGAAGTCGGGCCCGCTCGCCGAAGAGGCGCAGGTCGTCGGTGAAGTGGCCGATCAGGTAGACGCAGAGGGAGTAGGCGGAGGCGGTGGTCGGCGCCGCGAAGGTCGAGAACAGCGTGGCCCACGCGCAGAGCAGCGTGAGCTCCAGCATCAGCATGCCGACGGCGAGGTACACCCCGCCCGACGGGAGCCCGTGTTGCGACCCGACGATGCCCGTGTAGAGCAGCGTCAGGATGCCGACCTCGGCGGCGAGCGTGAGCCAGAGGCCCAGGTACTTCCCGAGCAGGAGCCGCCACCGCGCGACCGGCTTCGACGCGAGCGTGTAGATCGTCTTCTTCTCGATCTCCTTCCACACGAGCCCGACGCCGAGGAACACGGCGATGATCCCGCCCATCAGCGAGATCCCGCCGAGCGCGACGCCGCGGACCACCTTCGCCTGGTCGCCGATGGTGATCTCCTGCATGGCCAGCGAGAGCAGCAGCAGCAGGGCCGCGAAGAAGAGGATCGAGTGCAGGACCTTGTCGCGCACGGCCTCGCGGAAGGTGTTCGTGGCGACGGCGAGGATCTGGCTCACGCGAGCACTCCGAGGCGCTTCGTGTTCACCGGCTTCGCGCGCTCCACCTCGTCGAGGAGCACGTGCTCGAGCGTGCGCTGGGCCGGGACCACGCTCACGACGCGGCCGCCGGCGAGCCGCACGGCGTCGAGGAAGGCGTCCACGAAGTTGGGGTCGAGGCGCTGCGAGAGGCGCGCGCCCGGCTCGTAGGCGAAGGCGGCGCCGATGGTCGTGGGCCCGTCGGGCGTGACGGGGGGGACCACCACGTCGGCCACGACCACGTCCACGTGCGCGACCGTGCGCCCGAGCAGCTCCGCCACGGTGCCCTGGCCGCGCAGCTTGCCGCCGACCACGATGGCCACGCGGTCGCAGAGGGCCTCCACGTCGGTCAGCACGTGGCTGGAGAAGAACACCGTGCGCCCGGCCTGCCGCTCCTCCAGGATGAGGTCGCGCACGAGCACGCGCCCGAGCGGATCGAGGCCGCTCATGGGCTCGTCGAGCACGAGCAGCTCGGGCTCGGCGATCAGCGCCTGGGCGAGCCCGGCGCGCTGGAGCATGCCCTTCGAGAACTTCCCGAGGGGAACGTCGCGGAAGCGGGCGAGGTCCACGCGCTCCAGCAGCCGCTCCACGCGCTTCGCCCGCACGGCCGAGGGCACATCGGCGAGGCGGCCGTAGAAGTCGAGGAACTCGTGCGCCGTGAGGTGCTCGTAGAAGTAGGGCCGCTCGGGGAGGAAGCCGACGCGGCGGCGGGACTCGGGCAGCGGGACGGCCACGCCGTGGATCCACGCGCGCCCGGAGGTCGCCTTCTGGAGCGACATGAGCGTCTTGATGGTCGTCGTCTTGCCGGCGCCGTTCGGACCGATGAAGCCGAAGCTCGTGCCCTCGGGGACCTCGAGGTCGAGGTCCGCGAGCCCGGTGTAGGGGATGCGCCAGAAGCCGGAGCGGTACACCTTCCCGAGCTTCTCGGTGCGGATCGCCGGCGTCACGCCCGCCTCCCCAGCCGGGCCGCGAGCGCGGTCTCGCCGGTGCGCTCGGCCCAGGCGCGGAGCTCGTCGCGCGGCATGGCCCCCGCGCTCCGCCAGTTGCAGCGCCCGCAGGCCATCCCGTCCGGTGACACGCGGCTCACCGTT
>CAZPUV010000274.1:0-3700 GCA_964589805.1 uncultured bacterium
CTCTCCGCTTCCCGACCGGGTGCGGGCGATCATCCGCGAGATTGAAGGCGATGCGCCGTCCCTGCTCGCCCCGGTGGCTGCGTACCGGTTCATGAAGAAGGACGACTACCGGCACTCCGAGTACCTCTGTGTACTCGACGAGATCGCCCTGTGCCTGGTGACCATTGGTCCGGGACTGGAAGCGGCGGTGAACCGGTGCCGGCAGGACGGTGACCTGGGCCGGGCGGTCATCCTGGACGGCTACGGATCTGCAGCGGCCGAAGCGGCCGCGGAAAGGGCCGAGGGAATCCTCCTCGAGGAGATCCGCGGCCAGGGTCTCTACGCCAGCCGCCGGTTCAGCCCCGGCTACGGCGGCTGGAATGTCGCCGAGCAGGCGTGGGTGCTTCCCGTGCTGGATGCGGCGGCGATCGGCGTCAGCCTCACGCCGCACTGCATGATGATTCCGCGCAAGTCGGTGACGTTCGCCCTTGCCATCGGTGAGTCCCCGGTGCAGCTGCGCGAAGCCAACGTGTGCGAGTTCTGCGGAATGACCGACTGCCGTTTGAGGCACACGACCCGGAAGTGTTTTGGAGGAAAGAGAAGCGATGAGTGACGGCACCAGACCGCAGTTCTCCATGCTTTCCCGTGAACGTATCGAGCAGATCATCGGCGAGGCGATGCAGACGCTGGACGAGGTCGGGGTCGCAATCGAAAACGACGACGCCATCGAGCTGCTTTCGGCGTCCGGCGCCCGCGTGTCACCCGACGGCGGGAGAGCGTTCATTCCGGAGCGCCTCTGTCACGATTGTATCGAGTCGGCACCCGGAGCGTTCACACTCTATGACCGCGACGGGGAGAAGGTGTGCGAGGTCGGAGGCGACCATACGAGCTTCGACCCGGGATCCGCGGCCATCTCCATCTACGACTTCACCGCGCGCAGGATAAGAAAACCCACGACCGCGGACGTCATCGATTTCGTTCTTCTCACCGACCGGTTGAGCCAGTTCGACATCCAGAGCACGGGCGTCATTCCCGCCGACGTGCCGGAGTCGCTGGCCGATCGCTACCGCCTGTTTCTGGCACTCGTTCATGGCAGGAAGCCGGTCATCACGGGGACATTCGTAAAGGAAGCCTTTGCGACGATGCTCGCTCTCCTGAGCGCGGTGAGGGGCGGCGCCGGGGCACTCGCGCGGAAGCCGCTGGCCGTAATCGACTGCTGACCGTCACCACCGCTGTCGTGGAGTGATCTCACGTGCCAGGCGCTCATCGACTGTGCCCGGAGCGGGATCCCCGCCGAGGTGGTGTCGATGCCCCTGGCCGGCGCCACCGCACCCGCGACGCTCGCGGGGTCGCTGGTGCAGCACACCGCCGAGAATCTCAGCGGCATCGTCATCCATCAACTCGCCGGCCCCGGCGCTCCCATCGTCTACGGCGGTGCGCCTTCGTTGTTCGACATGCGAAGAGGAACGACACCGCTGGGCGCCGTCGAGACGATGATGATCGCCGCCGCCTACGCGGAGATCGGCGCACACCTGGGATTGCCTGTCCACGCCTACATGGGACTCAGCGACGCCAAGTCGCCCGACTTTCAGGCGGGCCTCGAGACCGCCATGGGGATGACGCTGGCAGTGCTCGCCGGCGTCAATGTCGTGTCGGGATCGGGCATGCTGAACTTCGTGGGCACACAGAGCCTGGAAAAACTGGTGCTCGACAACGAGATCTGCGCGATGGCGCGGCGATTGATCGACGGTGTTCGTTTTCAGGAGCCGACGGCGGGGATCGATGTGTTGCGAGACCTCGCCGTCAGCAAGGAATTCCTGACCTCGCTGCATACGAAGCGCTTCTTCAGGCAGGAAGCGTACTACCCGTCCGACGTGATCGACCGGCGGACACAGGGTGACTGGGAGCAGGCGGGGTCACCGGTTGCCTCGGATCGGGCCCACCAGAGTGTCGCCCGGCTGCTCGGCGAGGCACCGGCTTCGCTGCTCGCGAACGAAACCGTCGCGGAACTCGAGTCCATCATGCTCGCAGACGCCGCCTCCCAGGGGATCGACACCGCCTCTCTTCCGGACTGGCGGGTTCGCGGCGCGTAGCGCCGGGGACGCACGCCCGGTCGGGCAACCGAAAAAATGATGCGCGCGCATCATTGCGTTGCGTTTCGACCGTATACGAGACTCCCGCATGCACACCGGAGTGATCATCAGGAGTGCGAAGCCAAAGAGCGAAAGAGCCCAGTCGCCAGGTGTCCCGTAATCTCAGCCAGTGAGCCCCTCCCTTCAGGCTTCCGGATCGACTCTCATTCCGCAGCCAGGCAAGAGCCAACCCCGCTCCTGATCTCACTCCCAACGAAAGGGAGGCTGATCATGAGACGCCATTTCTCGATTGCCATTCTCGTCGTAGCGACGGTCATCGTGGGTTGCAGCAGATCGGACCGACTGTTCGAGAGCGACGCCAACCACGGTTCCGGTACGACAGCGCCGGCGGTATCGTCCGGTACGGCATTCTTCAGCGACGACTTCGAGGCCGGGCTCGATCCCGCCGTCTGGTACTGCGAAGTACTCGGAAACGCGGGGTGGAGACACACGACGGAAGGCAGCAACGGTTACGTCTACTCGCCGGCTCAGGGCGTGTGGAACTGGAACAACCGCTTCGACGACATGCTGAGCCGCCGAACCGACTTCGGAGACTTCACCTTCACGTGGGACATGCGGTTCCACAATCAAAGCTGGCATCAGGACTACCGGGACGTCTATTTCCGCTGCGACGACAACTTCAACCCGCACGGCTATATCGTCCAGATCGGCGTGTGGATTCCGACCATTCCCGACAACCTGCTGCAGATCTACCGCCACAATCCGGACGGCACCGCGGTCCTGCTGCATCCGGCGTATGTGTCCTACCCGTGGACGTTGGATGAGTGGTACAGCTTCAAGCTCCAGGTGTCCGGATATCAATTCAAGCTCAAGGTGTGGAAGAAGAGCGATCCAGAACCCGCGGACTGGATCATCGAGGCGTTCGACGAGACGGAGATGTACGCCAGCGGGCGCATCGGCTTCGGGGACTACTGGAACGCCGTTACCGACGTGGACAACGTCGTTGTCACCACGCCGATGACCGTGGTCGATCTGGACATCAAGCCGGGGTCGTGCCCGAATCCGCTGAACGTCAGTCAACCCTCGGCCAACGCGAAGGCTCCAAAGGGCGGAGTGCTCCCGGTCGCCATTCTCGGATCGGGATCTCTGGATGTGACGGCCATCGACGTCTCCTCGCTGCGGCTCGAGGGCATCGCACCGCTGCGCCACGCGTACGAAGACGTCGCGACACCGGCGGGCGGCGGAGCGTGCGAATGCACGATGCTGCGGGCAGACGGGTTCATGGACCTGACGCTGAAGTTCGACGCGGCACAGCTGGCCGCCGCGCTCGGGCCTCTGACGGCCGGCGCAACGGTGCCCGTGAGAATAACCGGGTCGATGGTGGACGGCAGCGCGATCTCCGGAGAAGACTGCGTGAGGATCGTTCCCGGGAGCAGCGAAGAGTAACCACCGGGTGAGGCGGGAACTCGACGTGTGAAGTTCGCGACGGCCGCCGTGCTACTTCGCCGCAGCCTCCTCCTTGAGCCACCGGTCCAGCCACGCGATCACGGTCTCGTGCCAGAGGATGCTGTTGTGCGGCTTGAGCACCCAGTGGTTCTCGTCGGGGAACCACAGCAGCCGCGCGTCGA
>CAZPUV010000275.1:0-3662 GCA_964589805.1 uncultured bacterium
CGAGGTGTTCGTCAGTGCTCCGACTGCGCTCCCGCCGGGCGTAAGCCTCGTGTGTGCCGATACGAGCGGTGTTCCGTACCGGGTGTCGTCGCGTCCAGGCGGATTCCTGATCGGCGCACTCGCGGCCGGCGAGATCCGGCCCGTGCGCTTCCTGATGTCGAGTCCAGGGACGCCGTTGCGCGTCTCTCTGGGCACGATCAGAAGCGTCACGCTCACCGCACAATCGCGCACCGACACGCTCGTCGTGAACAGCACCCGCTGCGATCTCGACGTCCGGCAGGCTCCCGATCCGCGCGCCATCATCGCGCTGGAGCAGACCTTCCGCCAGCCGACGGGCTCCCTCGGCGACATCGTCACGATGATTGTCACCGCGACCAACCGGACGGACTCGGTCCGCGTCGACCAGGTGGTTGTCACCGAGCGTGTGCCGCCGGAACTCGACTTCGTTGCGGGCCAGGACGTGACGCTCGCGGGCAGCGAACTCGCGTGGGCGGTTGGAACCCTTCGCCCCGGGGAGTCGCGACGCACCGCGATCAAGTTTGCCGTGAACAGCCGCGAGTCGAAGGGCTGGGCCCGCGTCGCGGGCACGGCGAGCGGACTCGCACAGACAGGCAGGCCTGCGCGCACGGGTCCGGTGATCGCCGCGATCCGGATCGACAACGAGGACGTCGGCATAGAGGGCTTTCTCCTCGGCGACGTCTGGATCGACGACGACGGCGACGGACGCCGCGACCAGGGCGAGCGCGGAGCGGCCAACGTTTCCGTGTACCTCGAGAGTGGCGAGTACGCGGTCACGGATTCGTCCGGGGTCTTCTCGATTCCACATGTGTTCGAAGGACGCCGGGTCGTTCGCGTCGACGAAGGAACGCTGCCCCCGGGGACCGAGTTCGCGCCTCCGCCCGCGACCGGGCCGCACACCGGACGTCCGAACGAACGGCTGGTGCACCTCATCGCCCCGGCGCACGCGCGGGTGGCCTTTCCGCTGCGCCAGCCGGCCGTCACGCCGGTTACGCCGGTCGTGCCGGTGGCGCGAACCGCGGCACTCGTGTGCGAGGAACGGGTGAACGTCGTCCAGCGCCCCCGTGCCGCGCCGGCGTTCACGCTGCCCAGCTCGCAGTTTGCGCTGGGCAAGGCCACACTGCTGTTCGGTTCGCGTGCGGATCTCCTGCTGGTCGCGATGTTCCTGATCGACCAGCCGCAGTTCACCGTGCTCGTCGAGGGGCACACCGACGATGTTCCGCTGCGTTCCGGGCAGTTCCGGTCCAACCAGGAGCTGTCGGAAGCGCGGGCCGAGGCCGTGCGCGACGCACTCGTCTCGATGGGTGTTCCCGCGAGCCGCTTCATCATTCGCGGCTACGGAGACACGCGCCCGATAGCGAGCAACGCTGTCGCCGAGGGCCGGCGGGCGAATCGCCGTGTCGACGTGAGCGTGATCCCCCCCACCGGCGACTCGTCCGATCCGGCGCTTCACCTCGAAACGGCGGTCCGCGATCTCTCCGAGCTGCCCGATTCGGTGAAAGCAACGGTGCACTGGTTCCTGACCACCTCGTCGGAGCGCCCGCAGCGCGCAGCCATCCGCGTTCACATGCCGGCTGCGCTGACGGCGGTGCGCGTGAATGTCACGATCGACAGCGTTTCCGTGGCCAGCGGCGATGACGGATTTCTGATCGACGGGTTGACGCGCGGCAGCCGTATCGAGTGCGCGGTCGGTTTCACCATTGCGGCCAGGGATACGCAGTTGATTCGCGAAATCCGCGCGAGCGTGCTTCTCGTCGACGCCGTTGCCGCGGACGATTCGAGCGCGCGGGCGATCGAAATCCGCCCCCGCGACACGCGGACGAGCATCGCCCTGTCGAATGTCCTCACGTGGACCGAACGGTCGCAGCCGACGGCCGTGGAAACGCCGACCGCGACGCTCGTTCCGCCGGGCGATCCCGCGCCATCACTGCACGAGGGCCCGGTTGTGATCCTCGAGCCGCGCGACGGTCATGTCTCGAGCAATCGCGACCAGATCACCGTGCGCGTCCGACATCCGCTCGGGAGCCGGGTTTCGCTGGTACTGGGGGGGGAGGCGATCGGCGAGGAGCGGGTGGGTCAGCGGACGGTGGATGTGGCCCACCAGGAGGAAACGACGACGTGGTACGGGGTGCGCCTGCACGGCGGCTGGAACGAGGTCGTTGCACGCGCCACCATGCTGCGTGGCGGCGAGGCCTCGGACACGGTGCGCGTGGCGCTCGCGACACGACCCGCGGAGATCGTGCCCCTCGACGCGCGAGTGTTGATCCCGGCCGACGGCCGCTCGACGGCGACGGCGCGATTCGCCGTGCGCGACGGATTCGGACTCCCGGTCATGGACGGGTTCATCGTGACCATCGCAGACGGGGCGGAATTCGCCGCCGCGGCCGACGTGCGCCCCGGAGAACGCGGCCTGCAAGTCCCGACGCACTCCGGAATCGTCTCGGTGCCGCTGCGTCCGCGTCACACGACCGGCGCCGGGCGCATTGGTGTCGAGGCCGAGGGGATGCGCGCGGAGACCGAAATCGTCTTCGTCAATCCCGAACGCCCGCTCCTCGCCACCGGAGTTGTCGACGTTGCGATGGGTTCCTATCGTACTCACGGCGAAGGCAGCGGCCATGGCGTTGCGAACTACCGTGATGGTTTCGACGCCGAAGCCGATGCACGCGCGTTCGTGCAGGGTGCGGCTCCGGGCGGGCTCAGCGTGACGGCGCGTCTCGACACACGCAAACGATACGATGACCCGTTGCTCAAGCAGCCCGATCCGGAGCAGCAGTATCCGATTTTCGGCGACGCCTCGACCGTGCACTACGCCGCGCCGGCGCGCGGTGGCAACTACATCTCGGTCGATCGCGGACAGTCGTTCCTGCGTTACTCCGATTTCCGGACACCCATCGACCGCGGCGAGTTCCTTACCTACCACCAGGTGGTGACGGGACTTTCGGCCGCGCTCAACGAGGGCGCAACGAGCTTGCGTACCTTCGTCACGAAGACGGACTTCGTCACGCGTACCGACGACATCCCGGCCAACGGCACCAGCGGCTTCTACTATCTCTCGCTCGCGCCGGTGGTCGAGAACTCCGAGCGCGTGATCATCGAAACGCGCGACCGGTTCCAGTCCGAGAAGGTTCTGGACGCGCGCGTGATGATGCGACGGCGTGATTACGTGGTCAATCCGTACGACGGCTCGATCCTGTTCATGGAGCCCGTGGCGGTAACGGACCGCGAGTTGAACCCGAATTTCGTAGTGGTGACCTACGAGACCGAAACCGGAGTCGCAGATGCCTACCTGTTCGGAGTTCGCGGTGACGTCGCGCGTGGTGGCCGTTACCGCGCCGGAGTGACCGCCGTGGCGAACGGCGGCGATGCGCCGGGCTACGCATTGTTCGGCGCGGACGGCGAAGCCCGGGTGAACGGCCTGCGGTTCTCGGGCGAGTTCGCGCGCAGCGAGGACGACCTCGCAGGCTCCGGCAACGCGTACAAGATTGCAGCGGGCGGCGAGCATGGACTGTCCAGACTCGACGTCTACCTGCGGAGGGTCGATGGAGACTTCTCGAACCCGTCCTTCCGGGGAGCCGACAGCGAGCTCGCGAGCCTGAAGGCGGGCTTCGAAGGCCGCCTCGCAGCACCCGGCGCGTTCGCGCTCA
>CAZPUV010000276.1:0-3649 GCA_964589805.1 uncultured bacterium
GGCGTCGATCAGCTCGCGGAACGAGCGCACGGTCGCGGGAAGCGCGCTCTCGGGGCACTGCGTCCAGCACACGCCGCATCCCGTGCATCTTCCCGGCAGCCAGGACGGAATGCGCAGGCGGTACGGCGTCATGTCGCGGAACGCGCTGCTCCGCGCGGGAACGATCGCGGTGGCGAGATACGGGTCTGCAATCGTGGAAGCCGGCTGGCCGCGGTCGTAGAGATAACCGACGGAGTGCCAGAAGCGCGATGCGTCGAAGACCGTGCCGTCGCGTTCCGTGAGCTGCCGGACGGTCCAGGGCGTGTCGGGTTCGCCGACGGGGTGCTCGACCCCGGCCCAGTCCTTCCACGGCACGGTCGCGCACTCGTCGCCGCCACGGCGGAAGGTCAGGACGACTTCGTCGATGGAGGCGGTGTCCAGGCCGGGTTCGTTCCGCAGGCGCGCGCGCAGCGCGTCCTCGATGCGCACGGTTTCAGTGCCGGTCAGACCCAGGTGCACGCGCGAGTAGGCGCCCAGCAGCGCCCAGATCGAGAGCTGATCGACGAAGGACGGATGCGCCGTCGTCTCCTCGGCGATCCGGCGGGCGTCCACCACGTGGAACGCCAGCGAGCGGGACCGAATCCACTGCGCGGTTCGCCTGGAGAGCGATCGCCACAGAATCTCAGGTTCGCGGACCGACCCGGCGATCAGCGTCCCTTCGCTGCGAAGCGTCGCGTCCTGCGCCAGTGTTTCGATGAGATGTTCTCCCGACACGAGCGCGGCGTCGGCCACGACGGGCAGCGTGCACGCCTCGTCCGGCGCCTTCCGGAACGCGAGCCGGAACCGCACCGGCTGGAGATTCCGGTCGAGACCGCCGTCGGGGTAGGTGCGAACGTTCCATTCCATCGTTCGGGACAGCGCCTGCGCGAACATGTTGCCCGCAAACAGCGCGCCCTGCACGGACAGGGAGTGCATCTCGAAGGTGCCGTCGTTGCGTCCCGGATCGGCGGGCGAGACAGGCGCGTCGACCGAGAGCCGTGCAATCGCGGGGTATTCGCGGTCCAGGCGTTGGCGCATCGTCTGCAGGTGCGGGAAGCGCCGGGTCTCGACGTCGAAGCCCGCTCCCAGGTAGAAATGCCTGCGCGCATCCGCGGCCGTCATGTTCTCGAAGACAGCGACCATCTGCGCGAACCCCGGCAGGCTCGTGCCGACGCCGTAGACTCCCGAGAGAAGAAAAGGTTTCTCGCCGCGCCGGAAGGCGGCGTAACCGGGATGAATCGGGTCGGCCGAGCGCGACTCACCGTTCTCCGCCGCACGGTCGACCGCGGCGCGGACGTCCCTCAACAGCGGCGTGTCTTCGGCGAGGTGCGAATCCGTCCGCTCGAGCACGGTGACGGCGCGCTTGCCGGAAAGGAGGTGACTCACCGCCGCTCCCGGGAAGGGACGCAGGACGGCGAGGTTGAGGACGCCGGCCTTGATCTTCCGCTCCCTGCGCAGGAAGTCGACCACCGGCTCGAGTTCGTCGGCGAGCGCACCCTGGGCGGCGACCACGAATTCCGCGTCGTCCAGGCGGTAGCCGGACGCGCGGCCGTAGGTGCGGCCGGTCAGCGCGCCGAACTCCCGCATCGTATCGTCGACGATGGCCGCGAGATGGTCGGAGAAGAACACGCGCTGTGCCGCAAGGGCTCGGAAGTAGCTCTCGGCATCCTGCGTGCCGCCGACGCCCGCGGGCTGGTCGGGATCCAGGAGCACCGGGACGCGCCGCCGGGTCGGACCGAAGAGGACCTTCTGCGCGTCGGTCGGACAGTCGATGGTGTCGTGCGCGCGGCCCAGGAACCGCTCGACGAGCCCTTCATCCGCGAGTCTCACGCGGCGGACGGAATGGCTCGTCGCGTAGCGATCGTGCGCGCACAGGCCCGGTGTGAGCGACTGTTCGGCGATTCGCCGCGCGATGAGGGCGTAGTCGGCGACTTCCTGCGCGTTGCGCGCGAACATGAGAAAAGCGCCGGTGTCCGCGGCGTCGTGGTAACTGTCGTGCGCGCCGCGTGGAGAACCGGCCTGGCGGGTCCGCGGATGTCCACCGAGGTGTACGACGACGGGAAGCCGCCTGCCCGCCGCGGCCGCGAGCCCGTCGGTGAATCCGGCACCGCCGTCGGCGAGTGCACCGGCGCGCAGGCCCTCCAGCGCGAATCCCTCGAGCATTGCCGCGACGTCGTGGTCGTCAGCCGCGTGGACCATCTGCAGAGGTTGATCTGGAGCCGGCGCCCCGGAGTTCCCGTCGACGAACGAGGGTTCGGGTACGGGAACCGGGAATCCCGCGGCCCGATGTCCGGCGCTCACGACGAACGAGTCAGTCGCGAGGCGCTCGCTCTCCAGCAGAGCCGTGTAGCCGTCGACGACGTCCGCACGGCCCGGGAACGGGACCGTCTCAACCGCTTTTTCCGACTTGCGAAACCGCATCGCTTGTTTCTCCAATACCCGTCTGGACCCGCGTGTCCTCCAGCCACACGATCGCACCGGTGGGGCAGCGGCTGATCGCCGCCTCGGTCTGCACGTGCAGCAGCTCGCGGTTGAATACGGGAAGGTTGTTGTGCATTTTCAGAAGCCCTTCGGGAGCATCGGCCACGCAACGTTCACAGCCCGTGCACGCCACGCGGCAGAGATCGAGGATTTCATCCCCTTCCAGTTCGGACTTGCACTGGACGATGAGCCGCTGCTCCACGGGATAGAGTTCCAGGACGTTCTTGGGGCAGATATCGATGCAGTCGCCGCAGGCGGTGCACTTCTCGGCGTCGATGATGGGCAGCCCCGTGCGACTCATGATGATGGCGTCGAAGTCGCAGACGTCCTCGCAGTCGCCGTAGCCGAGACATCCGTACCGGCACCCCTTTCCACCGCCGCCCACGGCCGCGGCATCGCGGCACGACGGGTGGCCCTGGTACTCGGCCATCTGGATGGCGACGTTGGCGCCGCCCGCGCACAGGAGCCGGGCCGTCCGGCGGACCGCCTCGCCCGCTTCGACTCCGAGATAGTCGGCCACCGCGCTCGCCGTCTGCGCGCCGCCGACGGTGCAGTCGACGGGCTTGACTGCGCCCGCGATCACCTTCTCGGCGAAGGCACGGCAGCCTGGAAGCCCGCAGGCGCCGCAGTTGCTGTTCGGGAGGATGCTCTGCACCGCGTCGATGCGCGGGTCTTCCCACACCTTCAGCCGGGAGTTGGCGATGGCCAGCACGACGGCCAGTGCGCACGTGAGTGCAAGCAGGAAGACGACTGCGATGGTCTGATCCACACCAACCTCAGTTGAAGCGCTCCGCCCGTTTGATCCACTCGTCCAGCCCGGATTCGGAGGGGTTCTTCGGCTTGCCCGGATGGATGATGTGGACGGGACAGAGTTCGGCCGCGCGTACGATGTCGCTGAACGGACCCGCGGTCGCGTCCTTGATTTCGGCCTGCTTGTTCGCGTTGTAGAAGAATATCTGCGAGTTGAGCTGCGTGCACTCGTTGCAGCTCGTGCACAGCGGCGTGTCGATGTAGGCGTCGTCGAACGAAACCGCTTCTTCCTCGTCCGGCGCGGGCGCCGGTTTCGGCTCCGCCGCTGGCGGGGCTGCCGCACCCGGTGCGGGGGCGGCGACGCGCGGTGCCGGTGACGCCGGTGACGCCGGGATCACCG
>CAZPUV010000277.1:0-407 GCA_964589805.1 uncultured bacterium
AGAGGGGCGGTCGAGGACAGGCTTTCGGGGTAACAAGTGATTGCCCGCCGAGTTGCGGACCAACACTGCAGATCGATGCAACGACCTAAGGTAGCGGAGTGAGTTCGAAATGATGCCGAGGAACCGTATCCCCGCCCACCCCGGCGAGATCCTGATCGTGGAGTATCTCAAGCCGCTGGGGCTCACGCAGGTGGATCTCGCCGCCCACATCGGTGTGCCAGTGCAGCGCATCAACGAGATCGCCCGCGGGAAGCGCGGGATCACCCCCGACACCGCCTGGCTCTTCGCCCAGGCATTCGGGACCACCCCCGAGTTCTGGCTCAACCTGCAGGCGACGCACGATCTCGCTCGGTCGCGCCCCAAGCGCCGAATCCGCCGCCTGGCCGGCGCGGGCTGAGTTTCCCCCA
>CAZPUV010000277.1:417-3646 GCA_964589805.1 uncultured bacterium
GTGTTACCACTAGCGGTAACATATGCGTGGAAGGAAAAGTGCGGCGGGCTCCTGTGAAGATACGAGGCGTCAGTTACAACAACCGCAAGAAGGCGTTCGAGGTCCGGATCGGCAGTCGGGCGTACAGCTATCCGTACAGCCGTGTCGAGAAAGGACCGCGGCCTGGAGACCTGGTCCGCGAGGCCCATATCGATGACGAGATGGGTCGCGAGGGCTTCACGTACGTGCTGGAATCGGGACGCGAGGGCACCGTCCACGCGGGGCAGGTCCTGGACTACAACGAGGATCCCGATTACCTGCACGAAGCGCTGATGTACAAGCTCACCGTCGAGGCGAAGAATCGACTCGAGACGAGCCCGCTGAGCCGCCGCGAGATCATCCGGCGCCTCGGAACCTCCGCCACCCAGTTCTATCGTCTCATCGATCAGACCAACACACGCAAGTCGTTCGCCCAGCTGCTCGCGCTGCTTCACATTCTGGATTGCGAAGTCGATCTGGTGGTGCGCAAACGCCGGTCGGCCCCGAAGATTTCCCTTGCCAAGTAAGTAAGCGCTTACTTACAATACCTCCATGCGTGCCGGGACCCGAAAGCCCGCGGCCGAGCGCCGCGGCGAGATCCTCCAGGCCGTCTGCCGGATCATCGGCGGGCGGGGCCTGTCGTCGCTGACCACCGCGGTGATCGCCGACGAGGTCGGGGTGACGTCCGGTGCGCTGTTCCGGCACTTCGCGTCGCGGGAGGAGATGCTCGACGGGGCCGTTCGCTACGCCATCGAGCGGATCGGGGAGACCTTCCCCGACGCGTCGCTGCCGCCAGTGGAGCGGTTGCTGCAGATCGGCCGCAACCGAGTAGCGCTCTTCCGCGCCGAGCCCGGGGTCGCATGGCTGCTGCGCTCGGAAGAAGCACTCCTCGCGCTCCCGCCCGAGGCCGTCGCGCGGCTGCGCGAACAGGTCGCGCGGTCCGCGCGTTATCTCCTCGACACCCTGCGCGAGGGTGTGGCGGATGGAACGATCCGAAACGACATCGCACCCGAGGAACTGCTCGTCGTCGTGAAGGGCACCATCCACGCGCTGGCCGGAATGCCGGGTGTCCACGGTGACGCCCGCACGACGAAGAAGACCCGCGCACGCGAACCCGAGCCGGTGTTCGCCGCGCTGGCGCGTCTGCTGGCACCGCCGTCACAGGCGTCGTCACGCACGGCGCGGACGGCACCATCGAACAAGCGCCGCAGACAACCCGTGCGAACCCCTCGTTCGCCGAGAAAGAGGTAATCCATGTCCATCACGCTTGACACCCGCATCGGGACACTCGCCGCGGAGCACCCGCTGGCCACACGCGTCTTCGCCCGTCACGACATCGACTTCTGTTGCGGCGGCGGCCGTCCGCTCGGCGAGGTCTGCGCGGAGAAGGGCCTCGACGGCGCCGCGATCCTCGACGAAGTGCACGCCGAGATCGAAAAGCCCGGAGAGAAGCCGGAGCGCTGGGACCAGGCCCCGCTCAACGACCTGATCCGCCACATCATCCACGCCTACCACCGCCCGCTCCGCGAGGAGTTGCCGCGCCTGGAGGGCATGGCCCGCAAGGTTCTCGACGTGCACGGCGCACGCGACCCGAAGAAGTTCAACCGCATCGTCACCGTGTTCGTGGCACTGCGCGCCGAGCTCGAGTCGCACATGATGAAGGAAGAACAGATCCTGTTCCCGATGATCGAGGGCGGCTCGGGCGTCATGGCCGGCGGTCCGATCTCGGTGATGGAGCAGGAGCACGACGCCGCGGGTGCGGCACTGCGCGAACTCCGCGAACTCACCGACGGCTACGACGTGCCCGAGGAGGCGTGCAACACCTGGCGCGCGCTCTGGTTCGGCCTCTCGGCCCTCGAACAGACCATGCACCAGCACATCCACCTGGAGAACAACATCCTCTTTCCCCGTGCGCTGGCGGGTTAGAGGGCAGACTCAGAACTCGACATATGTTGCCATGGGCGGCCGTGAAGGCCCAAAGCGAGGGAAGGCACCTATCGCGTCGGGACGGGTCTTGCCGGAAACACCCGGCCGATTCCGACGAAGATCGCGTACGCCGGGCCGTCGAACGAGCTGTCAAAAACGCCGTCCTCGACCGTGTAACGCGGAGAATGAGGAATGAGATACACGAGTTTGTAACCGACCGTCAGCGCGATGGGCTCTTCGAGTTTGTTGCCCGAGATGTTGAGATAGAAGTCGCCACCGGCCGTCACACCCGTTGAGAAGACGTTGTCCATGATCGGATCCTCGTCACCGAGGTCCACGCTCAGGTTCGTCCATCCCAGGAAGATACCCACGCGTGATTGCAGCATTCCCGGTCCGAAGCGCCGGTAGATGGTGCCGTCGGTTTCCATCGCCCACAGCTTGAACGTCGCCGGAAGCGGATCGAGGGCGAGGGTGCCCG
This sequence comes from uncultured bacterium, assembly GCA_964589805.1. Taxonomy (GTDB): domain Bacteria; phylum Krumholzibacteriota; class Krumholzibacteriia; order WVZY01; family JAKEHA01; genus JAKEHA01. The sequence goes on from CAZPUV010000277.1 coordinate 2,840, forward strand.
GGACCTCCCAATTGAGCCAGTAATCCGCGCTCCAGTATTCGAAGCCGAACAGGAGGCCGAATCCCCAGTGCGGCGTACTGTCGCGCTGAATCACACCATTCATGCTGAAGCCTTTTCGCTCCAACGGACGACTCGTGAAATAGTGAACCGGCAGGCCGAGGAGCTGCTGGTTCGAATCGATGTGCAACTTCGGATCGACGAAGACAGGACCGACCATCAGGAGTCCCGGAGTGGTGAACTGTGGCTGAGCAGCGACCTCGGCCGAGTCCGGATACACCGGAGGTTGTGCGCCGGAAGCCCGTGCGGCCAACGCGCAGTTCACACCGGCGAGGACCACGAACACACACGCGGCAGCCTGGCACCGTCTCACGGCGCGACTCCCTCTCGAATGATCTTCAGGTCGGAGCCCGACGGATCACGAAGTCGGGGAGGAGAACCGCCCGGTGGTCGTGTGGAAACCGGCTCCGCGCTCGCCAGATCGATGCCCCCGTCGGCCGTATAGGAGATCCTGCCGAACAGACCCACCACACAACCCCGTGACGGGCCTGAGAATACGATGGCCCGCTGCATCACCGGGGGAACCACCGCTTCGAACCAGATACCACCTTCGTCCGGCGTGTAGTACAGATCGGATTCAGTCATCACCCAGCCTTTGAATCTATCGATGAAAAAGACGTCCAGAATTCCATATGCGGTGATGCCGGGATTGCGGTCGATCCACGTTGCGCCGCCGTTGGCGGTGTACAACAGCGTCCTGTTCGTCCCGACCACCCAGCCGACCTGGGCGTCCACCATGTCGATGGCCAT
>CAZPUV010000278.1:0-1425 GCA_964589805.1 uncultured bacterium
TCGAGCAGGGCAAGAAGAACGCGCCCTGCATCATCTTCATCGACGAGATCGACGCGGTGGGCCGCCAGCGCGGCGCGGGCCTGGGCGGCGGCAATGACGAGCGCGAGCAGACGCTGAACCAGCTCCTGGTCGAAATGGACGGCTTCGAATCCAACGACGGCGTCATCCTGGTTGCGGCCACCAACCGTCCCGACGTGCTCGACCCCGCGCTCATGCGCCCGGGGCGCTTCGACCGGCGCATCGTGGTGGATCTGCCCGACGTCAAGGGCCGCGAGGGGATCCTCCGCGTGCATTCGCGCAAGACGCCGCTCGCGGAGGACGTCGACCTGTCCGTGCTGGGCCGTGCCACACCGGGCATGAGCGGCGCGGACCTCGCCAACGTGATCAACGAAGCCGCACTGCTCGCCGCGCGCAAGAACATGACCAAGGTCACGATGGACGTACTCGAAGAGGCCAAGGACAAGATCTACCTCGGCCCCGAGCGCAAGAGCCGCGTCGTCAAGGAAGAGACCAAGCGCCTCACCGCCTATCACGAAGCCGGTCACGCCGTGGTCGGCGCCGCACTCAAGTATTCCGATCCGGTGCACAAGGTGACCATCATCCCGCGCGGTGGTGCGGGCGGGCTCACCTTCTTCCTGCCCGAGGACGACCGGTCCGAGTATTCCAAGGCGTGGTGCCTCGATACCATCACGCAGGCGCTCGGCGGCCGCGTGGCGGAGGAACTGGTGCTGAACCGCATGGGCAGCGGCGCGCAGCAGGACATCCAGATGGTTTCCAAGCTCACCCGCCGCATGGTGATGCACTGGGGCATGAGCGAGAAGCTGGGCCCGATTGCGTTCGGCGGTCGCGAGGAGCAGGTGTTCCTGGGCCGCGACCTGGTCCAGAACACGGAGTACAGCGAGCAGACCGCGCAGTTGATCGACCAGGAGGTCAAGCGCATCGTGAGCGAGGCGTACGACCGCGCAAAGGTCATCCTCGAGGAGCGTATCGACATCCTCCACCGCATGGCCAACGCGCTCCTCGAGCGCGAGACGCTGGACTCCGAGGAGATCAAGATCGTCCTGGTGGGCGGGACGCTGCCGCCCGTGGAGGCGGAGCCGTCGGTCGAGGCGCCGACAGACGACAAGGCCGTCGCGCGCGGAACGGAAGCGGACCGCAAGAAGCAGCTGTCCGGCCTGCCGCCCATGGTCGAGCCGGGACCAAGCACGTAGCCACCAAGCCTGCCAACTGAACGGCGCCCCGTCACGGCGCCGTTCGCGTTCCAAGGACGATGAGCACGACTCACTCCCCCACGCCGTCCCTCCGCTGCGGCGAGCGCACGCTCGTCTTTCGGCGTACACCGCTGGTGATGGGGGTGCTCAACGTGACCCCCGATTCGTTTTCCGACGGCGGCCGTTTCGTCAGCCACCGCGCGGCGGTCACCCG
>CAZPUV010000278.1:1435-3611 GCA_964589805.1 uncultured bacterium
TGGGCGGCGAGTCCACGCGACCCGGCTCGGAAGGCGTTTCCGCCCAGGAGGAAATCGACCGCGTGCTGCCGGTGATCTCGGCACTCGTGCGCGGCGGCGAGGGCCACCCGCCGGTTCCGGTTCCCGTGTCCATCGACACGCGCAAACCCGCCGTGGCGCGCGCCGCGATCGAAGCCGGGGCGACGATGCTCAACGATGTCAACGCCGCGCGGGACACCGGAATGGCCGACGTGCTGCGCGCACACCCCGACGTGTCCGTGGTCCTGATGCACATGCTGGGCGATCCGAAGACGATGCAGGACGACCCGCACTACGACGACGCCCCGCAGGAGGTCGCCGACTACCTGGCACTGCGCGCCGCGGCGCTCGAGACGGCCGGCATCGACCGCGCGCGTATCGTGCTCGATCCGGGAATCGGCTTCGGCAAGCGTCTCTTCGACAACCTCGACATCCTGAAAAGAATTGACCTCTTGCGCGCGCTGGGATATCCCGTCCTCGTGGGCGCGTCGCGAAAATCCTTCCTCGGGACACTGCTCGGGAACGCCGGACCCGGTGAGCGGCTGCCCGGAAACCTCGCCGTGGCGGCGCTGTGCTGCTTCCGCCGCGTCGAGATGGTGCGCGTACACGACGTGGCCGAGACCGTGGGGCTCTTTCGTGTACTGGACGCCATCGACCACGCCGGTGAGCACCGGCCACCGCGGTGACCATGCAGGGCATCCCCTTCGAACTCATCGTCGACGTGATCGACATCCTGATCGTCACGTTTCTTCTGTACAGAGTCTTCTCGCTCATGCGCGGCACGCGTGCCGTCCACATGTTCTTCGGCCTGATCGTCCTGTTCGTGCTGTCGGTGGTGGCGCAGTGGCTGAACCTGCTCGCCGTGAACTGGATCATCTCGAGCCTGCGCACGGTGTGGGTGATCGCGTTCGTCATCATCTTCCAGCCCGAGCTGCGGCGAGCACTCTCGATGCTGGGGCAGAACCGGTGGTTTTCGCGCTTCGTGCGCATGCGCGAGGGCGGGGTGATTCCCGAGGTGTGCAAGGCCGTCGCCGAACTCTCGCAGAAGCGCGTGGGGGCGCTGATCGTCATGGAGAAGGACATGGGTCTCAAGAACTACGTGGAGACCGGAACCCCCGTGGACGCGCGGGTGTCGGCCGAATTGATCGAGACCATCTTCACGCGCCCGGGCCCGCTCCACGACGGGGCCGTGATCCTCCAGAACGACCGGCTGGTGGCCGCGGGGTGCATCCTCCCGCTCTCGCAGGACGAGAGGCTCGCGACCGCGCTGGGGACACGCCACCGCGCGGCCCTGGGGCTCTCCGAGGAGACCGACGCGGTCGTGGTGATCGTGTCCGAGGAGACCGGTGGAATCGCGTACGCCGAAGGCGGGAAGCTCTACCGCAAGGTGGACGTCTCCACGCTCCGCAACGAACTGTTCACGAGCTTCGGCGCGTCGCCGAAGCCACGCGTCGCGGCGGAGTCGGCGTAACGACCGTAACGGTCGCAGGTGTGAGAACCGATCGCGCGTTCCCCCGCGCTCAATCCCGCAAGAGGCGTTCCCGTGATCTGCGCGCCGTCAACGCAGCAGGACCATCTTCCGCGTCTCGATATGGCGTCCGACAACGAGCCGGTAGAAATAGACGCCGCTCGGAGCCGGGCTCCCGTCTTCCCGGCGTCCGTTCCAACGGACGACCTGTTCCCGCACGGGGCCGTGCGACGGATCGTCCACGAGTCTGCGCACGACACGGCCGGTCACGTCATAGACGACCAGGCTGACGTGCGCCGGCGAGGGAACGGCATAACGGATTTCGGTGTCGGGGTTGAAGGGGTTGGGAAAGTTCTGCGCGAGAACACGCATCGCCAGTGCGGGTCTGTTCGTCACGGCGGTCGGGGTATCGGCCCACCGGGCGATGTAGACCGAAGCCACGTCGCCCATCCGCGTAAAGTCGCCGCCCGCGAAGATTCCGGCGTCCGTGATGAGCACCGTTTCCACCCTGCTCTCCGTCCCGCTTCCCATCCGCGCCCAGCCCGATCCGTCCCACATGGCAATGCCGCTGGCTGGGCCACCCCCGGCGTTGCGGAAGTCACCTCCGGCAACCACCACACCACCACGAGCCGACAGCGCGAAGACGGCTCCGTCCACGCCGGCTCCCAACGGCTCCCACCGCGACTCGAG
>CAZPUV010000279.1:0-3585 GCA_964589805.1 uncultured bacterium
TTCCAGGGTCACGATGCCCGCCGTGCCGCCGTACTCGTCGACGACGATGGCCAGGTGCTGCCGGCGCACCTTGAACTCGGCGAGGAGTTCCGTGATCTTCTTGCTCTCGGGAACGAAGAAGGCGTCGCGTGCGAGCGCGCGGATGGAGAAATCGTCCCCGGCCAGCACCTTCACCAGCAGGTCCTGCGTGTGCAGGGTGCCGATCACGTGGTCGATGGAGCGCTCGTACACGGGAATGCGCGAATGCCCCGCCTCCATGATGGCGGCCAGCGCCTCCTCACGGTCCATCGCGGCGTCGACCGCGACGATATCGATGCGCGGCACCATCACGTCGCGCGCGCGCGTTTCGCCGAAGTCGGCGATGCTCGACATGATCCTCCGTTCCTCCTCCGCCGGGCTGCCCTCGCCGTCGCCGAGCAGTTCGATCTTCTCGGCGAGCGGGATGACGTCGAACGCGAACAGGCCCGGGAGTGCCGGCGAAGCGCGCGCCAGCAGGCGGCAGGCGACGAACGCGAGGGGACGCAGCGCGTACACCGTGGGAACGACGACCGGGCGGACGATCTTCACCAGCGCCTCGGCGCCTTCGAGCGCCAGCGCGCGCGCCGCGAACGCGGGCAGGAGCACGGACGCCGCGGCGAAGACGCCCGATCCCACCGCGCCGGCCTCGTGCACGAGCGCGATGGCGGAAACCACCACGAGCAGGATCGAGGCGGAGCGGGCGATGCCCAGCGTGACACCCGTGGTGACGGGATCCCGGGAGACGCGCTCCACGAGCCAGTCGGGTTCGCCATCCTCCGGGGACTCGACTCCCCGCAGCGACAGCACGCCCAGCGCGGTCAGCGCCGCGCTGTACGCGGAGAGCAGCGCCACCGAGGCGACGTAGAGCCCGGCTGTGATTCCACTATCCATGCAACACGAGGACTCCGGTCAAAAGAGCTCCCTGACTTCGGACGCGGGCAGGAGGCGTCTCAGCAATGCGCGTTCGCGACGCTCCATGCGGACCGCGTCGGCGTCCGTTTCGTGGTCGTATCCGATGACGTGCAGCATCCCGTGCACCACGATGCGCAGCGCGAGGGCTGAAGCAGCGACCCCCATCTGCTTCGCGTCGCGCGCGACCGTCTCGTGCGACACGTAGACGTCTCCCGCGACCCCGTCTTCGCCGGGGCCGCCGTCCTCGAGATACGAAAACGACAGCACGTCGGTGGGCCTGTCCTTTCCGCGGTAACGGCGGTTGAGACGCCTGATCTCGCGGTCGTCCACGAGGATCACGTTGACCGCCCCGGCCGCGGGACGCAGCATCCCCGCGGCTTCCCCGACGCGCCGCGACCAGGCCGCATCGAGCCAGCGCGGCCGCGCGCGGCTAGCCCGATTCAGCGACGCTTTCACCGGCCGCCTTCCAGTCCTCGGGCGCCAGTGTCTTCTCCTGTCCCGGATACGCGACACGCTTGTTGTAGATCGTCGTCAGCATCGCGACGAGTTTTTCCTTGATGATGTTGAGATCGTGCAGCGTGATGCCGCTTTCGTCGAGCTCGCCCTCCTGCGCGCGGGAATCCACCAGGCGCGTCACCATGGCGCGGATCTGGGCGGGGGTCGGGTCCTTGAGCGAACGGACCGCGGCCTCCACGGAGTCCGCGCACATGAGAATCGCGGCCTCGCGCGTGCGCGGGCGCGGGCCCGGGTAGCGGAAGTCGTCGCGGTTGACGCTGGCGTGGGAATCGGTCTCGAGGGCCTTCTGATAGAAGAACGCCATGACGGTGGTTCCGTGGTGCTCGCGGATTCCGTCCACGATCACCTCGGGGAGCTTCTCCTGGCGCGCGAGTTCCACGCCGTCCTTGACGTGCGACACCAGGATGAGCGCGCTCATCTGCGGCGTGATCTTCTCGTGCTTGTTGAAGCCCGCCTCCTGGTTCTCGGCGAAGTACTCCGGCTTGAAGATCTTGCCGATGTCGTGGTAGTACGCCATCACGCGCGCGCTGAGCGCGTCCGCCCCGATGTCGCTCGCGATCGCGTCCACGAGGTTGCCGAGCAGCATCGAATGGTGGTACGTCCCCGCCGCCTCGATGTTGAGCCGCTTGAGGATGGGCTTGTTGAGGTCCGTCAGCTCGAGCATCGTGAAACGCGAGGCGCGGTTGAAGGCCTGCTCGAACGCGGGCAAGAGGAACACGGTGGCGGCGCCGGTTGCGAAGGCGTTGACGCCGCCCCAGAGCGCGTGCACCCCCAGTTCCCGCCAGGTCTTCGCGTCCCCGAATTCCACCGCGAGAATCCCCAGCAGGTAGGCGCCCGCGACGAACGCGAACACCGAGTAGCCGCGGCTGCGCGCCCGCATCCGTTCTATCCCGGCCACACCTGCGGCACCGGCCAGCCAGGCGACGAACGTCGGTCCCATGCCGATGGGCGCGGCCAGCGGCAGGAAAGCCGCCGCGAACGCGCCCGATATCAGTCCCAGCCGGTAGTCGAAGAGGGCGGCGAGCATCACGGACACGAACGCCACGGGAGCGAGGTAGACGCTCCAGCCCAGCCGCACCACGAGCGCGACGGCCACGACGTGCACCAGCATCACCGTGAACACCGCCGAGAGGCGGGCGAGGTCCGCGAACACGCGCCCCTGGAAGACGAACAGGTATATGCCGAACATCACGCAGAAGAGCATGATGCGCACCGCCTCCGCCGTGTACGCCCGCGCCACGCGCCACGGACTCCGGTCGGAGCTCTGCGCCAGCCGCGTCTCCTCCAGCGCGCGGAGCGCGGTTTCCTGCTCCTTCGTCACGCGTTCGCCGCGCGCGACGATGCGTTCGCCCTTGACCACTTCGACGTAACTCTTGACCGCGGCGGCGGCGGCCTCGCGCCGGCGCGTGGTCTCGTCCGCGTCGAAGGACAGACCCGGCAGCGCGTGCCCGCGGACGAGTTCGTAGAACACCTGCGCCCGCGGCCGGTCGTCGCCGAACCGCGCCGCCGCTTCGGCGCGGATGACCTCGTCCAGCCGCGTCGGATCCACGAGCCCGGCGACGTCGCGCCGCTGCTCGCCCCCCGCGTCGACCACCACGATCTCCCTGTAGTTGTTGCGGCGCAGAACCGCGCCGTTGTCGATGAGCCCGCGCGCAGTCAGCTCGCGCTGGCACTCGCGCACCGCCGCCCGCAACGCGGAGAACCGCTCCGGAATCAGCGCTTCGCGCAGCACGGAGCGGGATATCCCCGGAAGCCACTGCGACGCACGCGCCACGCGGTCCTGCTCGCCGATGTCCTTCGTGTAGACGATCACCGCCACCGAGTCGAGGAGCGCGGAGAGATCGCGGGAGAGATCCCGTTCCACCTGGCGGTCGCGGCGGAAGATCGGAGGCACCGAGAGCGACGCGCGGGCGCGCGTCACGCGCAGTTCGTCCCCGGAGAGCGGAACCCGGAAGGCGTGGGGTGCGGTGACTTCGTGCGCGGCGACTTCGCCGGCCCGGAAGGTGGGCTCGACGCGCTCCCGCACGGGCGGCAGGAGCATCACGACGACGAGCGTGAAAGTCACCGCGAGCAGCGCCCGCGGCAGGGCCTGCCGCATGGACGGCCGCCAGCGTGGCGCCCGCGGCGCGCGGTCCGCGC
>CAZPUV010000280.1:0-3583 GCA_964589805.1 uncultured bacterium
GAGTACGGCGCCACCATCGGCTTCTTCCCTGTGGACGACGAGACGCTGCGTTACTACCGCCTCAGCGGGCGCGACCCGAAGCACGTCGATTTCATCGCCGCGTACAACCGCGCGCAGAACATGTTCTTCACCTCCGACGCGCCCGAACCCGTGTACTCGGAAATCGTGGAGCTGGATCTCGCCGCCGTCGAGCCGTCCGTGGCCGGCCCCAAACGCCCCCAGGACCGCATTGCGGTGAAGGACCTGCACCGCGCGTTCGGCGAAGCCATGGCGAAGAGTGTGAAGGACGGCGGTTTCGGCGTGGAGACCGGCGCGCGCAACCGGACCGTGAAGGTGGATGTGGACGGCGGAGCAGAGCTCAAGCACGGCTCCACCGTGATCGCCGCCATCACGTCGTGCACCAATACCTCGAACCCCTACGTGATGATCGGCGCCGGCCTCGTCGCCAGGAAGGCCGTGGAGCGCGGACTGCGCGTGAAACCGTACGTGAAGACCTCGCTCGCCCCGGGCTCGCCCGTGGTGAGCGAGTACCTGGAAGAAAGCGGGTTGCAGCATTACCTCGACGAACTCGGCTTCGAAGTGGTCGGCTACGGGTGTACCACCTGCATCGGCAACAGCGGGCCGCTTCCCGACGTGGTCGCGAACGCCATCGAGGAAGGCTCGCTGGTGGCGGCGTCGGTGTTGAGCGGCAACCGGAACTTCGAGGGGCGCGTGCATCCGTTGACGCGCGCCAACTTCCTGGCCAGCCCGCCGCTGGTCGTGGCCTACGCGCTCGCCGGGACCATGGACATCAATCTCGACGAGGATCCGCTTGGAAAGGACACCAAGGGTTCACCCGTGTACCTTCGCGACATCTGGCCGACGACGGCGGAAGTTCGCGACATCGTGGCGAAGGTGATCAAGGCGAAGTCGTTCGAGAAGCGTTACAAGGACGTCTTCAAGGGAAACGACATGTGGAATGCCATCGAGGGCGGCGGCTCTGAACTGTACGCGTGGAGTGAGGAGAGCACGTACGTTCGTGAGCCGTCGTTCTTCGAGGGCGTAGAGAAGAAGCCGGCGCCCATCGAGGCGCTCGCGGGGTTGCGCGTGCTGGCCGTGCTCGGCGATTCCGTGACCACCGACCATATCTCGCCCGCGGGCTCGATCGCGCAGAAGTCGCCCGCGGCGAAGTACCTCATGGAACACGGCGTGGAGCCGAAGGACTTCAATTCGTACGGCTCGCGCCGCGGAAACCACGAAGTAATGGTGCGCGGCACGTTCGCCAACATCCGGCTCCGGAACCGCCTGGTGCCCGGTTCGGAAGGAACCTGGACGAAGTGCTTCCTCACCGGGGAGGAGATGAGCATCTACGACGCGTCGGTGAAGTACCGCGAGGCCGGCGTGCCGCTGCTGGTCATCGCCGGCAAGGAGTACGGCTCCGGCTCGTCGCGCGACTGGGCCGCGAAGGGGCCGGCGCTGCTGGGCGTGCGCGCCGTGATCGCCGAGTCGTACGAGCGCATCCACAGGAGCAACCTGGTTGGCATGGGGATCCTGCCGCTCCAGTTCATGGACGGCGAGAACGCAGAGTCACTCGGACTCAAGGGTGACGAGACGTTCGACGTCGGCGGCCTTTCCGACGACCTCAAGCCCGGCGCGGCCGTTACGGTCGTGGTGAAGGGGGCCGGCGGCGCGTCGAGAACGTTCGAGACGCGCTTGCGCATCGATACGCCGGTCGAGGTGGAGTACTACCGCAACGGTGGAATCCTCCGCACGGTGCTGCGGAGGCTCGCGGAGTAACGCGGGTGCGGATTCTCGGGGATCGCTACGAGGTCGTCGCACCCGTCGGCTCCGGGACCGCCGCCAACGTGTTTCGTGTCCGCGACCGCCGCAACGGTGTCCTGCGCGCGGCCAAGGTGCTCAAGCCCGAGAACGCGCGCGAGGCCGGTATCCTCGCGCGCTTCGAGGATGAGTACCGCATCCTGCGCGCCCTCCATCACCCGCACCTCCCCGAGGTGTATGACTACGGCTGGACCGACGATGGCGGGCGCTTTCTCGTCATGGATCTCGTGGACGGGGAGCCGCTCGACGCGTACTTCCGCGCCCATCCGCGCGACCTCTGGGTGATCCTCTACCAGCTCTGCGAAGTCCTCACCTTCATCCACAACAACGGTCTTCTGCACCAGGACATCAAGCCCGCCAACATCCTCGTCCGCCGAACCACCGCCCTCGGCGAGGAGATGCCGCTCGTGACGCTGATCGACTTCGGCCTCATCTTCCGGCGCGACACCGGCGCGCGCGCGCAGATGGTGGGAACCCCGGAGTACATGGCGCCCGAGGTGGTGCGTGGCGAGACACAACTGACACGCGCGGTCGATCACTACAGCCTCGGCGTCGTGCTCTATGAACTCCTCTGCGGACGAACCCCGTTCCAGGGGAGTGTGGTGGAGGTGCTTCGCGCGCAGGCCGAGTCGGTTCCAGTCATCGAACACGAGGCCCTCGAGTGGACGGAGCTCTACCCGCACGTGCGCGCGCTGCTCGACAAGGACCGGCGCACGCGACTCGAGGCGTTCGAAGAGCTCAAGCGCGCCGTGACGGCACGACTCACCGGTGGCATCGCGGCGCTGGATCGCGTGTACGGTATCGCGCGCGTCGAGTCGCTCGGGATGATCGGAAAGCGGACGGCGTGGAACGAGCTTCTCGAAGCCACGCTGCCGCCCGGTAAAAGCGACGCCCCCGCGCCCAGCCTCGTTTCCCTCGACGGGCAGCCGTCCGCCGGGCGCGGGCACCTCCTGGAGATGGCGCGCTGCGAGTGGAACATCCGCGGGGTTCGTTCGTTCCGGCTCGGGGACGATTCCGACGCGCCGTGGCTCGTGGGCCGGCCCGGCGAGTTGATTGCGAGCGCGACCGAGAGAGAGTTCGAACAGGCGTGGGCGCGGGTGAGAGATGCGGCCGAGAAATCGCCGGTCTGGATCGTGGCGCAGGGCGAACTCGCGCCGGACCAGGAGCGACTGCTCGAGTACCTGGAGACCGGACGCACGTTGTCCGGCCCGGTGGTGAGGCGGAACCTCGGCATCGTGACTGCCACCACACCCGTGCGAACGCGCGCGTCCACGGAGGGCACCGAGACCACGCGCGAGATCGTCATGCCGACGCTAACCGCGGCGGACGTGACGCAGGTCGCGGAGAAATTCCGCGGCGAAATGCTCCGGACCGATGACGCCCATCTGCTCGAGGATCTCTTGGGAGACGTCCGCCAGCCCGGCGCACTCATGCTGCTTCTGCGGCGCCTGGTGGGGCGCGGCGGGCTTGTCTTCGAGGGTCAGCGGTGGCGTGTGACACCGGTACAGGCGACCGCGATCGCGCGCGATTCCGCTTCGCCGCGACAGCGGTTCGTGATTCCCCTGTCGCCCGTGCAGCAACACGTGATGGCCGCCCTGGCGTGTCATCCCGGGCCGGTGCCCGTAGGCTGGATTCCAGGGGTCACCGGGCTGGCGGATGGCGCGGTCGCGAGGGCGCTGCACGACCTGCGCCTGCGGCACCTGCTGGACCCCGTGGACGAGCGCGGAACACCCTCGGTGCGAACCACGAGCCGGGCCGTGGAGAA
>CAZPUV010000281.1:0-2101 GCA_964589805.1 uncultured bacterium
GACGGCTACACGCACGAACTCCAGCGCACGGGAGAGCGGCGCGAAACGGCGCGAAGCACCGTGGACTACCGCCGCCGCATGCTGGAGATGTCGGCCGGCCTGCGCGTGGCGCGCCACGACACGCCGGCCGACGAGAGCCGGGGCCTGCTGACGCTGCTCGGTCTCGCGCTCGGAAGCCGTGGCGGCACGGGTGTTGCGACCACCTGGGAGCAGAACGTGGGCGAGGAGATCGTCGACGACTACCCCAATCGCCTGCGCACGACGACAGGCGTCCCGCTGTCGCAGCGTTTCCGCGCGGTCGCGACCCACGAGTACCTCACTGCGAGCGGGCGTTCTTCGACCAACCAGGTCACGGCGGGGGTGGAGGGAACGACCCGGGGTGGCACGCAGGCATACACGCGCTACGCCATGGACAGCGTGGCGGATGACGCGCGCATGGGCGCGATCAGTGGAGTCCGCCAGCGGCTGGCACTCAGCCGCTACACCAGCGCCACCGCCGGCGTGGAAGCGTTCAAGTCACTCTCCGGACGCCGGGACGACGAATACGTGTCGCTCACCGCCGGCGTGGGTTCGCGCCGCCCGGGCGCGTATTTCGTCGATGGCGGTTACGAGTACCGGTGGGAGCGCCCCGGCGACAAACACCTCCTGCGCGTCGCGGCCGCGCAACAGCTGGGGGGTGGATTCGCGTGGCTTGCGAAGAACATCCTTGGGGTCAACGAGGCAGAGGGCAGGAACGAAGGCACGCAGTTCTACACGACGCTGGCCGGCGTGCACCGATCGTTGCACGCGCCCGTGCAATCCATGGTGATGCTGAAGAGCTACTACGATCGCTACGCACCCATCGACCCGGATGCGATCAACTGGCGGCTCGTGGCATCGGTGGACGTGAACGTGCTGGCGAGCGCGTCGCACGAGGTGCGTCTGAAGTACGCGTACAAGCACGTGGAGAACTGGAGCTACGGTGTTTCACTTGCCACCGACACCGACATCGCGCTGGCGCAGTACGTCTGGCACTTTGGGCGCGGTTGGGACATCGACGTGTGGGGACGTACCGTGGTTCTCCGCGACGGCGGATCGTCGCAGGCGGGAACGGGCATCGAACTCGGCCGTCTGGTCTTTCGCTCGGTTCGGCTTGGCGCGGGGTACAGCGTCAACGGTTTCCGCGATCCCGACGTCACGGGGACCGACGCGTGGAGCGAAGGCTTCGGCGTCCGGATCCAGATGATCCTGTCGGAGTGGATGCTCCCGGACTTCGAGAAGCTCAGGTGAGGTGACCCGCACCGGTCCGGCGCTGCGCCGGGCCCGCCCGGGGCCTTCCCGCGCCGGGCGGCCACGGGGCCGGCGAGGGCCAAAACCCTGTGGAACCCCCCGCCGGAGTTGCGCTACTATCGGCCTGAATTCCCGAAACATACCCGGTATCCGAACAACCCGCAGGGGCCGCCGAGCGGGGAGTTCCCAATCCGAGCAATATCATGGAGGTTTCGATGTCACAGAGCGAGTTCACGCCGAAGGTCGGGCTCGAAGCCGTCGGTCTGACCAATCTGGCTGGCGTGATATGGAATGCAACCCCGGCCGCGCTGTATGAAGAGTTTGTCTTGAACGGCGAGGGGCTCATCGGGGCCGACGGCCCGATCTGCGCCGAGACGGGGAAGTACACGGGGCGCAGCCCCGAGGACAAGTTCGTCGTTGAGGAGGCGTCCAGCAAGGACAAGATCTGGTGGGGAAAGGTCAACCGTCCCATCAGCGAGGAGAAGTTCGACCGGCTCATGCACCGCGTGCAGGCATACCTGCAGGACGGGATGGTCTACGTGCAGGATTGCTACGCCGGTGCCGACAGGGAACACCGGGTTCCCATCCGGGTGATCACGCAGCTCGCGTGGCACTCGATGTTCGCGCGGAACATGTTCCTTCCCGTGACCGATCCCGCCGAACAGCGTGCGCACACGCCCCGCTTCACCGTCATCAGCGCGCCCGGTTTCAAGGCCGAACCGCAGATCGACGGTACCCGCAGCGAGGCGTTCATCCTGGTGCACTTCGGGCGCGGCATCGTACTCATCGGCGGGACGTCCTACGCCGGCGAGATCAAGAAGTCGATCTTCAC
>CAZPUV010000281.1:2111-3575 GCA_964589805.1 uncultured bacterium
TCCTTCCCCAGCGCGGCACGCTCTCGATGCACTGCAGCGCCAACGAAGGTCCGAACGGCGACACGGCCGTGTTCTTCGGGCTGTCCGGCACCGGCAAGACCACGCTCTCGGCGGATCCGAAGCGGGCCCTGATCGGCGACGACGAGCACGGATGGACGGACCACGGGATATTCAACTTCGAGGGAGGCTGCTACGCGAAGGTGATCCGGCTGTCCGCGGATGCTGAGCCGGAGATCTACGCAACCACGCGGAACTTCGGAACCGTGCTGGAGAACGTCGTGATCGACGAGCAGACCCGGGTGATCGATCTCGACGACGCTTCGCTCACCGAGAATACGCGGGCGTCATACCCCATTACGCAGATTCCGAACGCCAAGGTGGAAGGAACCGGAGGCCATCCGAAGAACATCGTGATGCTGACGTGCGATGCATTCGGTGTCATGCCACCGATTTCAAGGCTGACGCCCGAGCAGGCCAGCTATCACTTCCTCTCCGGCTACACCGCGAAGGTGGCGGGAACGGAGCGCGGCGTCAAGGAGCCGCAGGCGACGTTCTCCACGTGTTTCGGGGCGCCCTTCCTGGCGCTGCCGCCCACGGTGTACAGTGATCTTCTCGCGAAGAAGATGCGCGAACACGGCGCCCGGTGCTGGCTCGTGAACACCGGCTGGAGCGGGGGCGGTTACGGAGTGGGTTCCCGCATCAAGATCGGCTACTCACGGGCGATGGTGAACGCGGCGCTGGAAGGGAAGCTGGACAAGGTCAAGTTCGCGCGGGACCCGATCTTCGGACTGGAAGTCCCGGCCGAGTGTCCCGGTGTTCCGGCGGAGATCCTGAATCCACGTAACACCTGGTCCGACAGCAGCGCCTACGATCGGAAGGCGAAGGAACTCGTTGCGCTGTTCGAGAAGAATTTCGAGCAGTTCGCGCAGGCCGTGCCCGCGGAGGTTCGGGCGGCCGCGATGAAGTAGCGAGCCGAAGCCCGGACGCAACAGGGCGGTGGACCCGGGTCCGCCGCCCTAGAACACCCAGACCAGGCCGATGCCGAACGGAATGAGTTCCGTGTTGGCCTTCTCCTGGGTCTGGCGGGTACGCCCCTGGATGTACCGGCCCTCGATGTGCAGGTGCCTCGAGTCGTCGATGCTGAGTTCGAGCCCCGCCCCGCCGCCGTATCCAAGCACGTTCTCGGTGTATCCCGTATTGACGATCCACTGCCGGAAATAACCCCCCGCTGCCAGGATATACGGTCGGATCGTGCTGCCGATGGGAATGTACTTCACTTCGCCGAAGATCGTGAGGATGTTGAGGTCATTGGGGAAGATCGTTTTCGATTCCCTGGAGAGGAAGAAGTTGTACGCCATGGTGACGCCGACCCGCAGGTCGTCGAATGCCACACCGCTGCCCACCCGTACGCCGTACGAAGGATCGTAGCCGTCCCGGAAGTCGTCGGGGAGATAGTTGACCGAT
>CAZPUV010000282.1:0-3568 GCA_964589805.1 uncultured bacterium
GGCACGGCGGCCGGCATCATCGCCTCGCCGAACATCACCGTGACCACGCGCGCCGCGAGCACCGCCCCCGCCGCGCAGATGGGAGCGCAGAGCAGAAACAACATCCGGTAGTAGCGGTCGATCACGCGCCGGAGGCTGCCACGGTCGCGGGCAAACGCCTCCGACATTCCTGCCATGACCAGCGGCCAGACCGTTCCGGGAACGAACTCCAGCACCGTTTGCGGCAGGCGATACGCGAGGTCGAAGAAACCGGTCTCCTCCGGGGTCCGGAAGTGCCCCAGGAGCAGCGTCTCCGACTGGCGCCACACCACCAGGTTGAGGATCCCGATGGCCGCGAACGGCGCCGAGTAACGCAGTATGCGCGCACCGCTGAACTCCCCGGGCGCGTCGTGCGCGCCGTAGTCCGTCGCCGGCCGGAGCCGCCCGAACACCACCGCCACCGCGACGGCATTTCCTGCCGCCGCCGCGATCAGCACGCCGATCACGCCCAGCCCCGCCGGCAGCGTCACCGCCAGCCCGATCAGGTAGACAGCGTGGCTGGCCACGGAGGCGGCACTCAACCGCTTCGCGTCGAAATTGGCGTTGAGCACATGGCTCGCGAATGTGAAGTAGACCTCGAAGAGCGCGAGGGCGACGCCGGCGACGACCACCGGCCCGAAGCCGTCGATATGGAAGACACGCTCCGTCCACTCACGGGCGATGGCCGCGACCAGCAGCAGCCCCACCCACCCCGCGAAGTGCGTGACCGCGACCATGCGCACGAGACGCCTCGCCGCCGCACCCGAGCGCGACACGCGCATGGTGGGCAGGAACTTGAGCATCGCCTGCCCGCTTCCAATGCCCGCGATCGCCACGACGAACATGAGAATCGAGCGGACCACGCTCAGAACCCCGTAGTCGTGCTCTCCCAGGCCCCTCACCACGATGACGCTGGAGGCGAGCCCGAGCACGAAGCGCGCCGCACGCGCGAGCACGCTCCACGCCATCGCGCCACCGATGCGACCCGCGGTGCTCTCCATCAGCGCACCCCGGAAAGCAGCGCCTGCAGGTGTTCCTTGAAGCCGAGAATCGACGCCGGCGCGGCGAGATCCGTGTCGCTGAGAAAGCATCCCGCCGAAAAACGATCCGCCGGGTGGTAGCCGTGCATGGCGGCGATGGCGCGGGATCCCATGAAGCTGGGAACGATCAGAACACCGGGATCCGCGAGGAACACATCCTCGCCGTACTCCCGTCCCGGAAACAGGCACCCGAGGCCGGCCAGCTCGTCGTCGGCGAGACGCCGTCCGCGCCCCGCAAACGCCCGCGACGCCACCTCGATTGCCGCGCCTCCTCCCCAGAAACGGGCCATGGTGGAATCGAAGAACGCGACATAGTCGCGCCCCACCCTCAGGCCGCTTCGCTCCAGCTCTCCCCAGACGTCCGCGGTTCCCGTGACATCCGTCATCCCGTGATCGCTCAGCACCACGGTCCGCACCGTGCGTCCTCCCCGCGCTCCAGCGTCGCGCATCGCCGCTATGAAGTCCTCGTACCGGCGGAGACGAGCGCCCACCGATTCGTGAAAGATGCCGACCCGGTGCATCAGCGCGTCGAGTTCGGCGGTGTAGACGAAGACGACGTCCGGCCCGCCGTCGATCGATGACAGCGCTTCCTCGAAATTGCGCGCTTCGTCACCCCGGTGGTCCCACAGCCGGTAACGGATGCCTTGCGTCCCCATCCAGTCGAAGACGGTCTCGACCCCCAGGCCGCCGGGATCGAACGGGTTGCCCTTCTGCGCCACATCGAAGTGCTGCAGGAGATGAATCGGGATTTCGTAGAGGTCGTAGTAGGCCTTCACCGTTCCGCGACGGTCGACCAGACGACGGATCCAGCGCCGGGCCCGCCAGTCCAGCGCGTGCGGTACGCGCGAGACCCCGCGCAAAAAGGCGAACGAACCCTCACGGCCCGCGCGGCGGAACATCGACCACGATCCATGCTCCTCGGGAGCGGCGCCGGAGAGCAGACTCGGGATCGCGGCCGAACTGTATCCGAGCACCGTTCCGAGCGCGCCGCGGCGGGACAACAGTCCCGACGCGAACGAGAAGTGCTCGGCGATCTCCCAACCGAGCGCATCGATGAGAAAGACGAAGACGACAGGACGGTTCAAGGAACTTCCTTACGACAGAGCGCGGTATGCCGCGAGTGCGCGTTCATCCAGCGGCCCGGAATCGAAACCCAGCGCCCCGGTCACACACTCCAGGTGACGCCGGTGCCCGTCCATGGCGGCGGGGCCGGCCAGGCGCATCCGCTCCAGCCCGCATGCCAGCGCGTGCACGCGCACCGTCGCGCCGGTCGAACACCCCCCGCATCGCGCGCCGGCAACCACCGCGGCGCGCCGGGCCATTCCCAGCCGTCCCGCCGTGCGCACGAATTCGCGCAGGTTCGCCAGCCGGCCTGCGCCGCGGCAGCGCGCCGCCAGCAATTCGCCGGGATCGGCGTGCGGCATGCGAAGCACGGCCGGGGCGAGGCGCACCCACGACTGCAGCAGCCGGTCGAACGCCGGCGCCTCTTCCCCCTGCCGCGAAGTGTCCAGGAACTCCGCCAGGCGGTTGCGCGCCTGTCCCGCGCGCACGGCCCGTGCCGCCACCTCCGGGTCGACGCCGGCGGGAACACCGGCAGCCAGAGCCCCGGCGGGATCGCACGCGGCTTCCGCAGGGGCGCCCGCAACGATCAGATGCGCCGCGGCGATGTCGAGATCGACCTTGAGCGACAGAACCTTCCGCTGGCGTTCGGAAACCCCGGACCCGGCCACGTCCCACGCGCGATTCTCGAGCAGATAGAGCGCCTCCGCCGGCGCCACCCGGCCGGCCTCGGGCAGAAAACCCGTCACCGCGAGCGCGTTGCCGAACAGCATGAAGTGGCTGGTGCGGAGATCCGCCGTTCCCGGGCGCAGCGGCTGCGCCCGCAGATCCGCCGGGCTGTAGACACCCACCTCCACACCGCGCAGGTAGCGCACGCCCCGCTGCGGGTCTCCCGCGGCGGCCACCGCCGATCTGGCCGCCCTGCGGACCGAAGCAACGTCCGCCTCACCCCGGGCCACCACGTACAGGTCGATGTCGGAAAACACGTCGACCCCGTCCTCGCCTTCAGCGGCCCACACCAGCCCCCGCCCGACACTTCCCCCCGCGAAGATCGCAACGATGGAATCCTCCGGGGCCGTGCACACGATCTCCACCGCGATCGCCGCGGCGCGGCGACGAAGCATGTCGAGAGCGGTCCTCACGGACAGCCAGGGGCCGCCGGCCTAGAGCCGCCGGTAGATGAAGTCGGGGATGAAGTAGCGCTTGCGGTTGAGCGCAACACCGAGCACGCGTCCCTCGAACTGCCGCACGAGATTGATCGAACGCTGCACGACCTCGCGTTTGGTTCGGCCCGTGTGCACCACGATGACGACACCGTCCGCGTGTCTCGCGATCGGAGGCGTTTCCGGGTACAGCACGATGGGGGGCGCGTCGATGATGACCGTGTCATGCGTCTTCAGCGCATCTTCCACGATTCGGCCGAGCGCGCGCTCCAGGTGGACCTGGATCTT
>CAZPUV010000283.1:0-835 GCA_964589805.1 uncultured bacterium
GAGCCAGCGTGCATCGGTGACACCCCGCGAAAGGACGAGGATCTCCGAGGGCGGTGTGCGGAGGTGAATGCCGAGCGCGTCGATCGCATCGCGCCAGAATTCGGCGCGGTGACGCACCGACCATCTGTGGAACGCCGCATAGTCTGGCAGGTCGAGACGCCGGCAGGCCGCGGCGATGTTGGTGGATTCGGACTCTGGAGCGGTCGGGGTCCATGCGGGGCGCGGCCCCTGGGCCTCGCCCCACGTGGAGAAGATCGTGTCATAGAGGAGACGATGGACCGCGTGTGGATGGGCCGGCGTGAGGCCGTCGCGCGATACGAGATTCCACGCGGATGGGGCGTCGAGCCCCGAGGCGCGATCGATGAGTACGGCCAGGCGCCCGGCGTCCCCTTCGGGCAGCCCCGCGTCGCGCAGTGCCTGGGTCGAGAGCGAATTCGTCATTCTGGAGGACGTTTCCGTGGCGCGGAAACGCCAGGGGTCATTATAATCGCCGGGCGGCCGGGCGGCCACGCCAAAGCGACCGCGTTTCCACCATGAGAATCCAGTCCGTCGATTACACCGGGTCCTTCGGGTTCCCCGGCGGTTTTCCCTCCGACCCGCGCCCCGAAGTGGCGCTGTTCGGGCGTTCCAACGTGGGAAAATCGTCGCTGATCAACACGCTGCTGGGGCGGGGGGCGGTCGCGCGCATCTCGAAGACGCCGGGAAAGACGAGAGCGGCCAATTTCTTCAGGATCAACGGGCGCTTCTTCCTGGTCGACATGCCCGGATACGGCTACGCGAAGGTGCCGCGGTCCGAATCGGCGCGCTGGAAGGAGATGTTCGAGCTGTACCTGGG
>CAZPUV010000283.1:845-3564 GCA_964589805.1 uncultured bacterium
AACGCGCTGGTTCAACTCATCGACGCGCGCCACGACCCGACCGAGCGTGACCTCGATTCGGTGGCCCGCTTGAACGCCACCGGCCGTCCACTGTGCCTGGTGTTCACGAAGGCGGACAAGGTGAGCAAGTCGTCCATGGGTGCGCGCATGACCGGGGCGATCCGCCAGTTCGACGTGCGTCCGGACGCCGGTGTCGTTGCCTTCTCGAGCGTGACCGGAATGGGCCGGCGGGAACTGTGGGCGTGGATCGAGAGCGTGATCGGTCTGTGATCGACGCTTTTCAACCCGGCGGAGCAACCGTATAATCTCGGCGGTCGCGTTCACTGGATTTCTGTTCAACGTCCTGCCAGGAGTCGCATGAAGACACCCAGATTGTTCACCCCCGGTCCAACCGCCGTTCCCGCCGAGGTGCTGGAAACCCAGGCACGTCCGCTCATACACCACCGCACCGAGGCGTTCCGGGCCGCGCATCGAGACGCGATCAGCGGCCTGCAGTACATCCTGCGCACGAAGAATCCTGTCGCGATACTGACCGCTTCCGGTTCCGGCGCGATGGAAGCGGCCGTCGTGAACCTGACCCGGCCCGGTGAGACCGTCGTGGTGACGGAGTGCGGGAAGTTCAGCGAGCGCTGGCGCGAGATCGCCGAGGTGTACGGGGTCAAGGTGATTGCCGTGCGGGCCGAATACGGGCAGGTGGTCGACCCGGCCGAGGTCGAGCGCGCGTTCAAAGCCAATCCCGGGGCGGGCGTGCTGTTCGCGACGCATTCGGAGACGTCGACCGGCGCGCTCCAGGACGTCGCGGCAATGGCAACGGTCGCGAAAGCCCACGGTGCGCTCGTTGCGGTCGACGCGATCACGAGCGCCGGCGCGCACGATGTCCTCACCGACGAGTGGGGTCTCGATGCGGTGGTGGGCGGGTCGCAGAAGGGTGTGATGATCCCGCCCGGTCTGGGCTACGTGGCCCTTTCCGAGCGGGCGCTCGCGAGAATGAAATCGGAGCGCCAGCCGGTCTATTACTTCGATCTTCTCAAGGCGGTCGCGGCGGCGGAAAAGGGCGAGACCCCGTACACGCCCGCGATCACGCTCGTGCTGGCGTTGTGCCGGGCGCTCGAGATGATGCGCGAGGAGGGGATCGAGAACGTGATCGCGCGGCACGACGCCAATGCGCGCGCCACGCGCGCGGCGGTCACCGCGATGGGCATGAAGCTGCTGGCCGCGGTTCCTTCCAACGCGACCACGGCGGTGGTCACACCGGGCGATTCTTCCGGCGCCATCACCAAGCACATGGAGCAGCGGTACGGCGCGAAGATCGCGGGCGGCCAGGGATCGCTGAAAGGGAAGATCGTTCGTATCGGGCACCTCGGCTACTACGACGAGACGGACATGTACGCCGTGATATCGGCCTTCGAAGCGACGCTGAACGATCTGGGTCTCGCGAAGACATTCGGCCGGGGTGTCGAGGCGCTGCAGAGGTCGTACGCCGGATCCGGGGGTCCGCGTTGAAGCGGGTGCTCCTGACCGACAGGATCGCCCCGGACGCCGTGCGTGTGCTCGAGTCGTTCGGGGGAATCGAGGCCGTGACGATCGGGACACCGTCCCACGACGAGCTGCTGGAGCTGATACCGGACTTCGATGCCATCGTGGTGCGAAGCCCGACGAAGGTGACGGCGGCGGTGATCGCGGCCGGCACGAGATTGAAGTTCATCGGGCGCGCAGGCGTGGGGGTCGACAACATCGACGTGGATGCCGCGACGCGACGCGGCATCGTCGTCATCAACTCGCCGCGCAGCAATACCGTGTCGACGGCCGAGCACACGCTGGCGCTGATGCTTTCTCTGGCGCGCGAGATCCCGCGGGCACACGCGACGGTGGTCTCGGGAAGATGGGAACGGGATTCGTTCAAGGGGGTGGAACTGGCCGGGAAGACGCTCGGAATCATCGGTCTGGGGCGCGTCGGAGGCGAGGTGGCAGTGCGCGCGAAGGCGTTCCAGATGCGCGTGATCGCGTGCGATCCGCTGGTGACCGCCGACCGGGCGAGTGCGATCGGCGTGGAGCTGTGCGAACTCGCCGCCGTGATTCGCGAGGGCGACTGGATCACGATCCACGTGCCATTGGGTGCGGGTACGAAGAACCTCATCGGCGCGCGGGAAATCGCGGGCATGAAGAACGGCGTGGTGCTGGTCAACTGTTCCCGCGGAGGTGTGGTCGACGAGAATGCGCTGGTCGCGGCGCTGGATTCGGGCAAGGTTCGTGCTGTGGCGTTCGACGTCTTCGAAAGCGAACCCCCCGGTGACCACGCGATCCTGCGCCACCCGCATTCGGTGTTCACGCCGCACCTCGGTGCGGTCACGGCGGACGCTCAGCGCCGCGTGGCCACGGACGTGGCCGAATCCATCGGACTCGCGTTGACGCGCGGTGAGATCCGGGACGCGGTGAACGGGTAGCCGGGTGCGGGTGGGGGATTTGCGGGGGTGCGGTTCGAGGCCCCGTGGGGCGGAGAACGGCGCTGCGGCGGGACGAAGGGGCCGATGAGGAACCCTGGGGCCCGGCGTCGTTGACCGCGGCGCCCCGTGTCTCTATAATCACGCGGCCGCATAGACCGAGCACGCTCGGGATCATCGACGGCGCGCGATCGCGCGCCGGGGAATCATGCGGAGAGAGTCCCCAAACCGCCCGCGAGCCGGGCGGTTTTGGTGTGCGCGCCGGACGGGCGCGAGGG
>CAZPUV010000284.1:0-3547 GCA_964589805.1 uncultured bacterium
ACCATCTTCCTCGTCTCGGTGACGTCACCCGCGACCAGCCGATAGAAGTACATCCCGCTCGACACCGCGTTTCCGTTCGCGTCGCGCCCGTTCCACTTCACTTCGTTCCGCCCCGCCGGCAACGAACCGTTCAACAGCGTCGCGACGCGGCGGCCGGCCACGTCGTAGACCTCGACGCGCGCGCGGCCGGCCTGCGCCAGCGTGAAGGCGATCGTGGTCGCGGGGTTGAACGGATTGGGGTAGTTCTGCGCGAGCGTCGTCTTCGCCCGCGGGGTGTCGCCGACGCCGGTGGCGCCGCAGACGATCGGGTTCAACTGGCCGCGGATCTCGCCGCCGGGGTGTGCCGTGGTGTGCACGTTCATGTACATCGCGGCTGCCTTGAGGTCGAGGACCCGTGCGAGGTTGAGCGGCGGCGTGTCGTCATAGTCCCACTCGCCGGAAACACTGGTTCCGACCCCGATGTTCTCGACCACCGCGTCGGCTTCGTTCGCGTTGTGGATGTGTGCGGCGGTCTCGTTGGCGAGGCTCGCGATGGTCATCGTGTACGACAGGCGTTCGTGGGCGTGGCTCAGGCGCAGGTAGCCGGCGCCGGTCGCCAGCGAGTTCGTCCCCGCCTGAGCGCCGTCGAGATCGGCGGCGAAGCAGGCGGGCTGGCAGCCGCCGGACACGATGGTCCCCGACAGTTCGCCCGCGGGGTAGTTGGTGCTGTGGATATTGACGTACATGAAGCCGTTCTTGAGGTCCTTGACGCGCTGCGCGGTGAGCGCCGGTGTATCGTTGAACTTCCACACACCCGCCTTGGGCGAACCGGTCCCGAGATTGCGCACCACGCCACCGCCTTCCGCGTTGCTGTGGATGTGGGCGGCGGTCTCGGTGGTCGACAGGCCCGAGAACTCCACCCAGTACGCCAGCTCGGTCTCGTTGTGATTCAGGGCGAGGCGCGCGAAACCGGTTCCGGGCTCACCGACCAGCGAGCCGTCGATCGGCGCGTTGAAGCACTGCTCCTCGCACGGGGCGATGAGCATCTGGCCCTTGATCTCGCCGCCGGGGAAATTGACGCTGTGGATGTTCACGTACAACTGGCCGGCTTTGAGCGCTGCGACGCGCGCGGCGTTCAGCGGGGGCGTGTCGGTGGACGTCCACTGGCCCACCTTGACGGCACCCGTCCCGAGGTTCTTGACCACACCGCCGCCCTCGGCGTCGCTGTGGATGTGGGCGGCGGTTTCCGCCGAACCCAGGCCGCTGAACGTGACCTTGTACGAAAGAACGGTTTCGGTGTCGTTCAGGACGAACTTGCCCACGCCGGTTCCGGCCGAACCGGTTCCGGCCTGCGTTCCGTCGATGGTGGCGTTGAAACAGATCTCCGCGCGCGCAATGCCCGGCGCGGCGAGGATCAGGGCGATTGAGGGAATCACTAACCAGTTGCGGCCGTGTCTCATGGGAGTCTCCTCGGTCAACGGGGCTCCGTCGGGAAGTGGCAAGAAGTGACGGGATTGTACTCCAAACGTCGTCTTGCCTCAACTGGTTTTGATAGCCAATCCCATATATAACAATGAGATAGAAGAGTTTATCATCCTCAACACTCCTGCCGCGATGTCAGGCGAAGTGCTCCCGCGCGCCTGCCCCGCGGTCTCGATGACCCCGGCGGCCGGGTGTGTGTCAGGCTCGTCCACACGGTAGTCGTACGCTTGAGCTTCGCGCTCCGGGTTGCGAACACGGTCGCGCGGCGGAACGGCAGGTTCACGCTCCGCGTGGAGACGAGCGGGGGCTTTAAGTGTTTGACGCCCCGCTTCAAACGGGGATAATACGCGGAACTCCGGGAGGAACCATGGCCAACGAGTTTCGACCGTACGTGTCGCCGCAGGTGACGGACATGGCGGAGACCAGTCTCCGCGCCATCATCCTCGGCAGCATCCTCTGCATTCTCATGTGCTCGGCGAACGTCTACGTCGGCCTCTATGCCGGCATGACGGTGAGTGCCGCGATCCCGGCGTCCGTGATCTCGATGGGAGTGCTCCGCGGGATGCTCCGCCGCGGCACCATCCTCGAGAACAACATCGTGCACGCCATTGCCGCCGCCGGCGAGGCGCTCGCCGCCGGCGTGATCTTCACGATCCCCGCCATCGTGCTTCTCGGCCTGTGGACGAGCTTCAACTACATCGAGACCACGCTCATCGCGCTCGCCGGCGGGACCATCGGGGTGACCATGATGGTGCCGCTGCGCAAGGCCATGATCATCGAGCAACCCGAGTTGCGTTTCCCCGAGGGGGTTGCCTGCGCCGAGGTGCTCAAGGCCGGCGACCGCGGCGGCGAAGAGATGAAGGGGATATTCAGTGCCCTCGCGATCGGCGGGCTCTACAAGAGTATCGTCTCGATCGGCGGGCTCTTCCTGCCCACGGTCGAGAAGGCGTTCCGGATCGGGAAGACAGCGGGGTACGGCGGAATCGACAACTCGCCCATGCTCATGGCGGTGGGCTTCCTGGTGGGATTCGAGATCAGCGCGCTCATCGTGCTGGGCGGTGCCATCAGTTTCTGGGTGGCGATCCCGATTCTGGCCGCGGGCGGCGACTTCGGCGGCGATGTCACCGGGTTCGTCAACGACCTCTGGGACCAGAAGATCCGCTACTTCGGCATCGGTGCGATGGTGGTGGGCGGCGTGTACTCGATCATCAAGGTGGGGGCGAGCATACGCGCGGGTGTCGCGAGCGCGATCCACGGGCTGCGACACGGCGACACCAAGTCGCTGATCCGGACCGAGCAGGACATCCGCGGCAAGTGGCTGGTCGGACTCACCCTGATCTGCGTGGCCCTGATGGCGGTCGTGTACCTGCGCATGACCGGGAGTGTCGCCGTCACCGCCGTAACGACGGTGGCGATGTTCTTTCTCGCGTTCTTCTTCGTGGCGGTGGCCGCCTACATCGTGGGACTGGTCGGGTCGTCGAACAGCCCGGTCTCGGGCATGACCATCTGTACGGTGCTGATCGCGGCCGGACTCATGCTGGTCTTCGGCTTCACGGGGACGAAGGGCATGCTGGCCACACTCGGTGTCGCCGGGGTGGTGTGCACGGCCGCGTCGCTCTCGGGCGACATCTGCCAGGACCTCAAGATCAGCCACATCCTGGGTGCAACACCGAGGCGCCAGCAGTGGTCCGCCATCTGGGGCGCGGTGCTGGGAGCCCTGATCGTCGCACCGGTGATGACGCTGCTCCACCAGGCGTACGGCATCGGCGCCCCGGCGCGCGAGGGTGCCACCGAACTCGCCGCACCGCAGGCCATGATGTTCAAGCAGCTCGTCGGTACGATCTTCACCAACCAGTCCATGCCCTGGGGGCTCCTGTTCGCGGGGGCGGGGGTTGGAATCGCCGCGATCGTCATCGACCGCATGTTCCTCGAGCCGCGCAAGGCGTCGTTCCGGCTCTACGTGATGCCGCTCGCGGTGGGCATGTATCTGCCGCTCACCGTGACCACCCCGCTGCTCCTCGGCGGTTTCGTGTATCTGCTCGTCGAGCGCTACTCGAAGGCGAAGAAGCTCTCGGCGGAGGCGCGC
>CAZPUV010000285.1:0-237 GCA_964589805.1 uncultured bacterium
GATCGGGCGGCGCCGTCAAGCCAGGCGTGTCATCACGGCCGCGGGGCTCGTCGAGCGGTACGGTGAAGAACCGGCCGAGGGGCTCGAGCGGTTCCTCTGTGAAGGGCAACCCCCCGGCGCGCGGGTCGTCGGGCGGCGCGGTGAAGGGCAAGTCGGGTTCACGCGACTCTTCAAACCGGGGCTCGGGCGAGGCCAAGTCGCGCGGATCCTCGTCGTCCCGTTCCAGGAAGCGTTAGC
>CAZPUV010000285.1:247-3524 GCA_964589805.1 uncultured bacterium
GGATCAGAGCGACTTGTAGCTCTTCACTTCCAGGTACTTGATGCCGTCGATCTTCTTGACCGACGAGCCGATCTCAACGCCGTTGCCCGCGTCCGCCCGGCGCAGGTTCTGCGTCAGTTGGCTCTTGATCATCGGGTAGACCTTGCCTTCGGCCGTCTTGAACAACGGCGAGCAGGTCTCGGTGACCTCGAGCGTGCAGCGCCCGCAAGCGTACGAGCCGGTCAGCACCAGGCGCTTGTTCTCGCGGTACGGAATATCGTCGACCGCAGCCTTCAACGCGGCCGTCTTGGCCTCGTTGCAGACCTTCGCGCACTCTTCCTTGGACTTGGCAGAAGCGGCGGCACCGGACTTCTCGCAGCCCGCACCCGCGGCGGCAGCGGTGGCAGCGGACTTCTCGCAGCCCGCGCCCGCAGCGGCAGCGGTGGCAGCGGACTTCTCACAGCCCGCGCCCGCGGCGACGGCAGCAGCCGCGCTCTTCGTGCACCCTGAGTGCACGGCAGCGGTCTTGACCGCCTTGCTCGCGCATTCGGCCTTGGCCGACGCGGCGGTCGCCGCGCCCTTCTTCCCACAATCGGACGAGGCAGCCGCAGCCTTCGCGGTCTTGTCACATGCGACCGCGCGGCTGGCGTCTCCCACGCCTGCGACCGCGACCGCAAAGCCGAACGCGGCAATCGTCCCAATCCATACAAAATTACGATTCATCTGAGTATCCTCCCGGGCTGCGTTGTTCCAATCCGAATTCACTGAATGATCGGCCAGATTCACGGTTGCGTCAAGTGCGCTGTGTCATGCGGGTTTCATACACTCGGGTCGCCCCGGGGTTCCCGACTTCCCGGGGAGCAGCATTACGAAGCCAGCGAAACGGGTCCGCCCGGCGCGAACCTCCTGCCTTCTTTGACGATGCGGCATGCCTCGAGGTGGGCGTCGTGCTCGAAAAAGAGTATCCAGTCTTCTTCCGCGGCCCTCGCGAGGATGCCGGATTTTTCTTCCATCGTCTTCACCGGGTCGAGATCGTAGCTCATTACGTAGGGCGCGGGGATGTGATGGTGGGTCGGAATCAGGTCGCCGCAGAAGAACAACGCCCGCCCGCCGCCCTGGACGAGGGGCAGCTGCTGGCCGGGCGTGTGCCCGTCGAACACGAGGAGTTCGAAGCCATCCGCGAGCCGCCAGGGTCCGTCGTGCAGGTCGAGCACGCCCTGCCGTTCCATCACGCGCATGCGATCCTCGAAGTAACTCGCCCGGTCGCGCGGATTCGGTGAAAACGCGTGTTCCCACTGCGACCGCTGCACGTGGTGGCGCGCGTTCGGAAACACCAGCCGCCAGTCGCGGCCGTCCGGACTCACGATCCCGGCGCCATGATCGAAATGAAGATGGGTGAGTAGAACGTCGCTGACCCGGTCCGGGTCGACGCCGCTGGCGCGCACCACGTCGGCCAGCTCGTCGGTATCCTCGAAGCCGTAGATCTCGCGGTTCTTGTCGCTGTATCCACCGCCGGCCCCGACGTCTACGATGATCGTCCGTCCCCGGCCCTCGACCAGCAGGAGGCGCATCACCATCGGTATGCGGTTGAACTCGTCGGGCGGGAGCGCCCGGGCCCAGAGTGTCCGGGGCACGACACCGAACATCGCTCCCCCGTCCAGGCCGAACCGGCCCGCGAGGCAGCTCGTCACCTTCCAGTCTCCGATCATCATGGCCGCACTATACCACACGCGCGCACGGTGACCAAACCGCGCGCCGTCAGTCCGGTTCGATGACAACGGCGGTGCCGTAGACCAGCAGCTCCGAAGCCCCTTCAGAGATGTCGGTGGAGGAAAACCGGATCGCCACGATCGCGTTCGCGCCCAGTCTCGCGGCTTCCTCGCGCATGCGGTCGAGACACTGCTCGCGCGCCTCGGCGAGGAGCTTCGTGTACTCCCGGATTTCGCCGCCGGTGATGTTCTTGAAGAACGCGGTGAGATCGCGCCCGATATGACGCGCGCGCACGGTGCTGCCCTGAACGAGCCCGAGCACGCGCGTGACACGCGCGCCCGCGATCTCCTCCGTCGTGGCCACGATCATCGTTCAACCTCCCGGTAGGGATCGTTCCTGCGCTCGTGGTACCGCTCCCGGACCACGGAGACGAAGATCACCGCGAGCCCCACGAGGATGATGGTGATGCTGATGCCCTCGTAGGTCAGGAATTCCGGCGACGTCACCGCCCGGAACAGCCCGTAGCCGGCGAGCGCGAGCAGCCCCGCGATGAGGAGCAGGAACCCGGCGCCTCGCTCGCTGCGCCGGTAGACGCTCTCCCAGTAGCCCTTCCAGAACTGCTCGTCCGGCACGCGCAGTTTCAGTTCCTCGCTGAGCCGCACGATGCGTCCGAGCGATTTCATTTCGCGGCGGCACACGTCGCACGCGGCGAGATGCTCCTCGTAGGCGGACGCCTCCGCGGCGGTCATCTCGCCGTCCAGCAGACGCATCCCGTCGGTCCGATAACGTTCGCAGACCATGTCAGACCACCCCTTGCCCGTCAGCTTCCGGTGTCCCCGTCCGTTCGATCTCCTCGATCAGGGCGCGCAGCGCCTGACGGGCATAGAAGAGACGCGACATCACGGTTCCAATGGGAACTCCCAGCACGTCGGAGATTTCCCTGTAAGAGAGATCCCGGAACGCCTTGAGCACGATGATTTCGCGGTGATCGTCCGATAGACGCGCAATCGCCGCGTGGACGAGCCGCTTCCTCTCTTCCGTCTCCAGGTCTTCCAGCGCGGTGGGACGCGGACAGGGGATCTCCCGGTGGAACTCCTCGGCATCGATGGAGAGGTTCTTCTTCCCCCGCTGGACGAAGTTGAGACAGTGGTTCCTGAGAATCCGGTACAGCCATGGATAGAACGGCCGTCCTTCTTCGAAGCGCCCGCGGGCCAGGTAGGCCTTTATGAACGCCTCCTGCGAGAGATCCCGCGCGTCCTCGGCGTTGCCCACGAACCCGTACGCCACCATGAAGGCGTCGGTCATGTGGCGCCGAACGAGCGCTTCGTACGCCCGCTTGTCGCCGCGCTTCCATCCCGCAACGATCGCCTGTTCGTCTTCCACGGTCACCGTCGGCTCCCCCGGAATCGGGCCGGCGACCGCCAGTTGCATGCGGGTTCCCATGACGGAGACCCTACACGCCCTGCGCGCGGTCATTCGACCCCGCCGGAGGGGCCATTGTACATCCTGGCTTCAACCTGTTGCGATCAAAAGAATTGGCAATTGCACTTTGCTTCCGGAGGCCACGCTGCAGTAGGGTGTTCTGGCC
>CAZPUV010000286.1:0-1684 GCA_964589805.1 uncultured bacterium
CCCACCTTGACCCGTTTCCAACACGTCAATCCGGGAGTTCGGTTTTCTCCTGGTCCTTGAACTGCAACTCGTAGAGCTTCGCGTAGTGGCCGTTCCTGGCCAGCAGTTCCATGTGATTGCCCTCCTCGATCACGCGTCCCCGGTGCAGCACCAGGATGCGATCCACGTACCGGATCGTGGAGAGCCGGTGCGCGATCACGATCGACGTCCGCCCCGCCATGAACTTGCGCAGCGCATCCTGCACGAGAAACTCGGTCTCGGTGTCCACGCTGGACGTCGCCTCGTCGAGGACGAGGATCTTGGGGTCGTACACAAGCGCCCGCGCGAACGACAGCAGCTGCCGTTCGCCCACCGAGAGCGAGCTTCCGCGCTCACCCACGTTCTCCTCGAACTTCTTCGGAAGCCTCTCAATGAAGCGTTCGGCGTTGATGTAGCGGGCCACTTCGCGGATCCGCTCTTCACCTATCTCTTTGTTCCCAAGGTGGATGTTGTGGGCAACACTCCCCGAGAACAGGAACACGTCCTGGAGCACCGTGGCAATGTGCCGGCGCAGATCCGCGAGGCGGTAGCGCTTGATGTCCACGCCGTCCACGAGTATGCGCCCGTGCTCGACGTCGTAGAACCGGGAGAGCAGGCTGATGATCGTCGTCTTTCCCGCCCCGGTGTAGCCCACGATGGCCACCTTTTCCCCCGCGGCCACGGTGAAGCTCACGTCGTGGAGCACGGTCTCCCCCTTGTTGTACGCGAACGTCACGTTCTCGAAGCGAACCTCGGTGGGCCGGTCGACGATGGGCGCGGGGTCGGCGGGATCGACGATGCGCGGCTCGCGATCGAGTATGCCGAAGATCCGCTCGGACGACGCCATGGCACTCTGGAGGATGTTGTACTTTTCCGACAGATCACTGATGGGGCGGTAGAAGCGCTGCGCGTACTGAATGAACGCGATCAGCGACCCGACCGTCATCGCGCCGGTCATCACGTCGAGCCCGCCAAAGGCGATGATCAATGCGATCGCCACCGCACTCAGGAACTCGACCATGGGGTAGAACACGGCGTAGGCCATGATGGACTGGATGTGTGCGGCGTAGAGGTTCCGATTGAAACTCGTGAAGCGCCGGAACTGGGGTCGCTCGCGATTGAAGATCTGCACGACACTCATGCCGGTCACATTCTCCTGCAGGAACGTGTTGAGTGCCGCCAGCCGGACGCGCACTTTCCGGTACGAATCTCGCGCCTTGGCGCGGAAGATATGGGCGGCCACGTACAGGAACGGAAGCACGGTGAACGTGATCAGCGCCAGTTTCCAGTTGAGCCAGAGCAGCACGGCAATGATGCCGCTGAGCGTGATGACGTCGAGCAGTATCGCCACGACTCCGGACGTGAACATCTCGTTCAGGGTCTCGACGTCGTTGGTGAGCCGCGTCATGAGCCGCCCGACGGGGTTGCGGTCGAAGAACGGCACGTCGAGCCGCTGCAGGCGGCGGAAGATCTGCATGCGGATGTCGAACATCACGCGCTGTCCGACCATGCTCATGGTGAGTCCGTGGAGGTAGGCGGCGACGAAACCGGAGAGCAACGCCCCCAGGAGCAGCCCCACCACCTTCAGGAGCCCCGCGTTGCGGACTTCGAAGGCCACCTCGCCCGCGGGCGCGATGTAGCGATCGATCGCTATCTTGGTGAGGAA